>JAJEBJ010000008.1 GCA_022822575.1 Alphaproteobacteria bacterium
GAACAGCGGACGGATGAACGCTTCCACGAACCCCGGGAAGGCAAAG
This sequence comes from Alphaproteobacteria bacterium, assembly GCA_022822575.1. Taxonomy (GTDB): domain Bacteria; phylum Pseudomonadota; class Alphaproteobacteria; order SP197; family SP197; genus SP197. The sequence continues at coordinate 47 of JAJEBJ010000008.1, forward strand.
GCGTCCTTGTAGCCGTGGTTGTAGGCCTCCTGGCGGATGTTGTTGCCGTAGTCGAACACCATGGCCCCGCGTCTCTGGTAGGCGACCATGGCGCGGACCTGGCGGACCGCCGTGTCGCGGGCCCGCTCGATGTAGGCGGTGGGGTCCTTCCGGCGCAGGTCCAGAGCCTCCGCCAGCGTCATGCCGCCGGGAACGTAACCCTCCAGCATGTCGTGCGCCGATGTCTGGTCCGTCACGATGTCGAAGGCGACATCCTGCTCAAGGTAGCCGTTCAGGACATCCGACATGTTGCCCTCAAGCGCAATCGCCCGGGCCTCGCCCCTGGCAGCATGGCTGCGGGCCCGTTCGAGGGCGTCGTCAGCACTGTCGGCGACCTCGTGGATGAACCCCAGTTCGAGACGCCGCGCGATCCTGTCGGGATCGATCTCGACACCAATGCTCACACCGCCGTTGAGCGTGATGCAGTGCGGCATGATGCCGCTGAACATGCCAAGCCCGCCGGTGATCGTGACGCGCCCTGCCAGCGTCCCGCCGAACTTCATCTTGGCAAGCGTGGCAAAGGTCTCGTAGGTCCCCTGGACGATGCCCTGGGAGCCGATGTTGCACCACGAGCCCGCCGTCATCTGCCCGTACATCATGAGACCCCTGGCCTCGAGCTCGTTGAAGTGCTCGAGCGTGCTCCAGTGAGGCACCAGCATGGCGTTCGAAATCAGCACGCGGGGCGCCCACTCGTGGGTCTGCCAGATGGCCACGGGCTTGCCTGACTGCACCACAAGGGTCTCGTCGTCCTCAAGGGTCTCCAGGATCTCGACGATCCGGTAGTAGGACTCCCAGTCGCGCGCCGCCTTGCCGCGGCCGCCGTAGACGATCAGACGGCGCCAGTCCTCCGCAACCTCGAGGTTGTTCATCAGCAGACGGTACGCCGTCTCCTGGGGCCAGCCCTTCGTGTTGAGATCCAGTCCACGTGGAGCCCGAACAGGCGCGTTGGGCGCATGACGCATGGCGTGTTCCCTCATTCAATCCCTTGGCGCAGGATGTCCAACTTCAACGGCGAAGATCAAGGGCGTTCGCCAAGGGGAGGCACATGACCGAGGGTACGACCTTCCATGTCATCGAAGGCGAGGGCCCGCTTGTCGTCAGCATGCCGCACACGGGATCGTGGATTCCGGCGGAACTCCACCATCGGCTGAGTGCCACGGGCCGCATGATCCCCGATACCGACTGGGATCTCGACCGGCTCTACGACTGGCTCCCGGCACACGGTGCAAGCGTGATCCGCGCCACCTGGTCACGCTACGTCATAGATCTCAACCGCCATCCCGACGGTCTGCCCCTCTACCCGGGAGGGACCATGAATCACACCGCTCTCGTGCCGGCCTCCAGCTTCGACGGGGTACCGCTTTATCACGAGGGAAAGGAACCGACATCGGCGGAGGTCGCCCAGCGCCTGCAGCGCTACTGGCGACCCTGGCACGCGCGCCTGGACTCCCTCGTCGCAGCCGCCCGGCACCGCCACGGCCGGGCCGTTCTCTTTGACTGCCATTCCATCCGTTCCGTCGTTCCACGCTATCAGGCAAGCCGGCTGCCGGACCTCAACATCGGAACCGCGGACGGGACGAGCTGTGCCCCTGACCTGCGTGAGACCATTGCCGGCATCCTCGGGCGCGACCGGCGCTACAGTGTCGCAGTCGATGGCATTTTCAAGGGCGGCTACATCACGCGCCACTACGGCAGGCCCGAAGAGGGCATTCACGCATTCCAGCTCGAACAGTCCCTGGCCATCTACATGCAGGAAACGCCGACGCCCGTGATCGATCCCGACCGGGTGCGCGACGTGAAGCCACTGCTCGAGGACATGGTGAAGGCGGTCATCAACTGGGCCCGGGCCTGAAGGAGGATTTTTCATGGAAATTGCGATCACCTATCTCAACCGTGATGACGTCGCGTCGATCGAGATCCCGGACCGGGACATCATCGGTGCCGTCGAGACGGCCTTCGCCGCCCAGGGCCGGGGCGCCTACGCCCAGAACCCCCGTGCCAACCTGCGTCACGATCCGACCAACAAGGGATTCTACAACGTTCTCGCGGGATACCTTGAGCCCCTCGATGTGGCGGGCTTCAAGGTGGTGGGCGACTTTGTCGACAACTACCGCCTCGGACTGGGCTCCGAACTCGGGTTCATCACCCTCATGCGCCCCGATTCGGGCATTCCCGTTGCCCTTGTCGACGCGTCCCACATCACCGACATGCGCACCGGCGCGGTCACCGCACTCGGTGCCCGTCACCTTGCGCCCGCGTCCGCGAAGGTCCTCGCCAACATCGGCGCCCGCGGCAGTTCCTACTGGAACGTGAGACTCACCGCCGGCCTGTTTCCCCTCGAGGAGATCCGCATTCACTCCAGACGCCCCGAGAGTCGGGAGGCACTTGCCGAACGCCTGGGGAGCGAACTGGATGCCGACGTCATGGCCTGCGACACCTGGGAGGCAGCGATCACCGGAGCCGACATCACCGTCGAGGCCACCCGGTTGCAG
>JAJEBJ010000293.1 GCA_022822575.1 Alphaproteobacteria bacterium
AGAACAGCAACCGCGGCGCAGGTCGCCAGCGCGCCTGACACTCTCGTTTCACTCATGACCAATGTGCCGCACAAGATCACCGCGATCGGCCTCGGGGTTGATGCCCTGTCCAATCAGTTGCACGAGAGGACGAACGACGCCGGCTTCGAGCCCGTGTTGAAAGAGACCCTTGCCTCCCTCGCCTTCGGCGCCAGCTCAGACCTGTGCGTTGATCTTGCCCCGCGGGATGAGTTTCTCGGGATCGTAGAAGGGAAGCTCCAGGGTTTCGCCCGGCACCCGATCGTCACCGCAGGTCACCTGGCGACCGATCCAGTCCCCGGCCTTCTCGAAGATCGCGTAAGCGATGTAGTGCCCGAGGTAGGGCGAGAAGGCAGTTGCGGTCAACCGGCCGGCTGGTTGACCGTCGATTTCGATCGCCATGCCTTCATGAACCTTGCCGTGGGCCTTCAGGCCCATCAGCCGAGGCCGCCTGTCGGCCGCCAGCAGGGCCTCGCGGCCTATGAACCCCTCCTTTTCCAGATGGATGAAGCGGCCCAGACCCGCCGCGTAGGGCGTCATGGCGGGAGACATGTCGGTGCCGTTGTTGAGGATGCCGGCCTCGATGCGACGGACGTTCATGCATGCCATGGCGGCAAAGCGCATGCCGTGTCTGCCACCCACGCCTGTCAGGTGGCCCCACAGCGCACTGTGGTCGGCATCCTCGGGCACGTAGATCTCGAACCCCACCTCGCTCGTCCAGCCAGTACGGGTCACGAGCAGGGGCTGGCCCGCCATCGTGACCCGGGCCACGCCGAAATAGGGAAAGGGATCGGGCGCATCGCCGTCGCACAGGGCTGCCAGCACCTCGAGGGAGCGTGGTCCCTGAACCTGCAGCACCCAGTCCCTCGTGTCGATGATCTCGACGTCGAATTCCGGCTGGTGTGCCTTGAGCCAGGCGAAGATCTCGCCGTCCGCCAGCACGTAGCGGAAGTGATCCTCGGCCAGGCGCACCAGCACCCCGTCCATCAGGATGCCGCCATCGGCGTAGCACATCAGGCCATAGCAGCAACGCCCGACTTTCAGCGACGCGATGCGGCGCGGCATCAGGCGGTCGAGAAAGCGGGCGGCGTCCGGACCGACGAACTCGATGGCATGTTCGGGCACATCGAACAACGTGGCCTGACGGCGCAGGTGCCAGTATTCGGCTTCCACGTCCTCGTTCAGGTATCCCGGCGACATGTGACCGCTGTAGACCGAAAAGGAGGCATTGGGTCCGATGCGATCCTCGTAGAACGGGAGGAAGGGCGAGGCCTGCAGCCCGCTGAATTCCCCGGGCCACACAGGCAGGCTGCGACCGCGCCGCAGTCGAATCGGCACGCCATCGGCGGTGGTATCGTCGCTCATGGTCTTCCCTTGCTCTCGAATGTATGCCGGCGTCTGTCTTGAACACCGATTGGGGCACTGATTGATACTCATGGGCGTGCCGAGGTCAATCTTGGGAGCTTCCCGCCGTTCATTCCTGCGAGACCAGTCCCGCGGCGGCGGGTAACAGATTCTCCTGATCGCGAAGCTCCAACGACAAGCCCGGTTCGGGTGCGGCAAAGACCGGGCCGGACGGCGTGTGGCCGGTGTCACGAAGAGCAAGAAGGGGAAGCCTGGACGCCGAAGAGCCCCGCCCCGGAACGCTGCACCTGTCGCAATTGGGGTGCCGCATCGACCTTGATCCTCATCGCCTGAAGGTCCGCGGTTCGAATTGTCACATCGGGACGGCGACAATCGGGAAGGGCCGAGGATCAGGGCGCCGGCACCTCAAGGGCGCCGATGATCGCGCCCTGACCGGGCGTCTGGACAAGGATGGCGTGGTTGCTGGTGGGAACGGCGGGGACGGTGATGACGGCGGGCACGCCATCCCAGGTCCCGACGGTCTGCCATGCTTCGACGATGTTGGCGTGGCGCAGGGTGCGCCCGGCATTCTCGCCGGCTTCGACCTTGGTCTTCGCCTCGTCCACAAAGCGCACGATGTGAACCAGGTGGGAATTGTCTGCCGAGCCCTCGCCAAGGGTGATCTCCAGGAGGCCCTCTTCCTTCCAGTTGGCGGTGATGACGACACCTGGCCTTCCGGTGGACCGAGCCTGGCGGATGGCGGTGTCGATCGCCTGTTTCGCCGATCCGATCGCCTGGCGTGTTCCGGAGACCACCAGCTGGGGCGTGTAGACGGGTGTGCCGAGACGCCGGGCATAGACGCGCTGGCGGGCGCTGAACTCGGGATCGGCGAACCTGTCGCGCCAGCCCAGCCAGTCCCAGTAGTCGACATGCCAGCCAAGGGCGAGGACGTCGTCGCGGCGGCGGAGTTCGAAGAGATGCTCATCGGCCGGCGGACATGAACTGCAGCCCTCGGACGTGAAGAGCTCGACGACAACCGGCGTCGTCGCTCCGGCGCACCCGCCGAAGGCGAGCGCCACGGCGAGGATGGCGGGAAACAGCCCCCTCATGGCGCGACGGAGGGAGATGGGGCCCTGTTCCGCCACCACTCCCGGGTGGCGACGGGCACGAAGACGGCACAGAACAGGACGAGGGCGACAACCAGACCCGATGGTCCGATGATTCCGTTGATGATGCCGACGACCGGCGGGCCGGCGAGACTCCCGAGGCTCCACATCAGCGTGAAGATGGTGATCGCCGACGCCAGCGCCGCTCCTCGGTAGAAGCTGCCGATCATGGCCAGAGCCACGACATAGAGGCCGCTGGTCAGTCCGCCGATGAGGAAGAAGAAGAGGTAGTCGATCCACGGCAGGCGCACCACCAGTTCAAGACAGCCGAAGCCGACAACAGCGACGAGCAGCAGCAGGAGACCGACGAGGCGCCGGTCGCCCCGGTCGACCAGCCAGCCGATCGGCAGCTGCAGGGCGACCGCTCCGGCAGCACAGAAGGACAGCTGGTGGTAGGCTCGTTCCACGTCGTAGTGCGTGTCGACGGCATAAACCGGGAGAAAGGTCCACAAGGCCATGAAGGTGAGGGCGTAGGAGAGGTTGAGCAGCATGGGCAACGGTGTCTGGCGCATCGGTTTCAAGAGGGCGCGGACCGAAGGGCGTGTGTGGTCTCCCTGCATGACCGGCGCCAGGCGCCGGGCGAGAATGACAGGCACGGTTGCCGTCGCCATCAGCAGGGCCGCGAGGATGAAGGGCAGATTTCCGGTATGCCCCGCCCATGCGAGAATCGCCGGACCGACTGCCACGCCCAAACCGAAACAGGAATTGTAGATGGCGAGGATCCGTCCCCTGAAGGCATCGGGCGCGGCGGACGTGATCCACACCTCGCCAGCAACCCACGACGCCAGACCGACGGCTCCCATGATCAGGCGGATGGCGGTCCAGCCGGTGAATCCGGGAACCAGGATGCAGGCAAGGTAGAGCAGGCCCTCGAGGAGGCCGGCCACGATCATGGCCCGCGCCAGGCCCCAGCGCGCCAGGACCAGTGCGGCCATCGGCGCCATGAGGAAGGGGCCGACCGCGTTGGCGGCGGCGTTGATACCGATCAGCTCGTCGCTGTATCCCATGGCATCAAGACGCGTGGAGAAGAGCGGCGAGTTGAATCCGGCGATCATGGCGATGACGGTCATGCCGCTGATGATCGCGGTGAGGCTTGCCAGGGGGATGGCCTTGAAGACGTCCGAACTCATCCTTTACCCCGGGCAGCCAGGTGGTGTGCAAACCCGCACACCATTCGGGTACGGAGCTTGCACCCTATACCCATGGCCTGCCATGGCTCCATAGCGCAGGACGGATCACCTGGAGGAGAATGCAGTGAGCGAACGCGCCAGGGGCCTGGCGATCACCACGCTGGCGATGCTGGTGATCACGCCCGATGTCCTGCTGATACGGCTGATCGATACCGATCCCTGGACACTGGCCTTCTGGCGCGGGCTCCTGTCGGCCGCCGGACTCGTCATCGGGCTTATCGCCGTCCACCGTCGCCGGACCCTGGAGGTCATGCTGGCACCTGGTGTTCCAGGCCTCGTGATCGGCACGATCTTCGGTATCGGCACCATCGCCTTTGTCTGGGCCATCACCCATACGTCCGCTGCCAGCACGCTGCTGATCCTCGCCACCGGCAGCATGTTCGGTGCGGCGTTTTCCTGGCTCCTCATGCGCGAAAGGCTGCCGGTCTACACCATCGTCGCGATGATCGGGACATTCGCCGGGCTGCTGATCATCGTCTCCGGGGAAGCCGGCACCGGTTCCTCCCTGGAGGGCGACCTCTCCGCCCTCGTCGTGGCCGCACTCTCGGGCCTGACCTTCGCCCTCATCCGCAAACACAGGATGACGGACATGGTTCCCACCCTCGCCATCGGCGGTCTCGTCACGGCCGCCATCGCCCTGGCTGTTTCCCTGCCGGTGGCGGTCGGCACGGGAGATGCCCGCCTGATTGCCGTGATGGGGCTCATCATGCTTCCTCTCGCCTTCTCCCTGCAGTTCATCGGAGCCCGCTACATTCCGGCCCCGGAAGTCCTGCTGCTCTTCCTGCTCGAGGCGGTCCTGGCACCCGTCCTCGTGTGGGCGGTGATCGGTGAAGAACCCGCCGTCACCACGCTCGTGGGCGGACTGGTGATTCTTGCGACACTTGCCTCGCACGCCGTCTGGAGCCTGCGCCACCAGGTCCGGTCCGGATGATCCGACACCGGCGCCATCAGCCGGAACACCGTCAGCAGGACAAACTCGCTGAAGGCCTCCGGACATGGACCTGATTCCCGCTGAAATCAATGCCATGATCCAGCATCATGGCAAGGGATGACCCGATCATGCCACGATGGCTTGCGAGGGCGTCCGCGCCCCCGGTTGACGCGTCAGAGCCTTGTCAAACGAGGCGAGGCATGCACAACCGGCATCCAGCGATGCCTGAAGAATCATGTAGTCGGACAACCCAGCGCCGCCGACCGCATAGCGCGACAAGGCACTGCCAACTCGGCCAGCCTCTTCTATCACCAGCTCACGCGACGCCAGCAATCCCTCGATGGCAGTCACGATTTCTCTTCGGGACATCCCGTAGGCGCGTTCAAGCACCCAAGCCAGTTCCACAAGCACTTCACGGCATATGAAGCCGGGATCGCGCTCCGTAAGACCTTCGATCAGGTCAGCCGCTTCCTGGCCCTGTCTCTTGTCATCCTGAATCAGGAATCGGACCAGGACGTTGGTGTCAAGTCCGATCATTCACAAGCACCGGCGGCAATGGCCTCATCCATTTCATCAAGACTGACGGCCGTCCGTTGGGAGTCCGCGAGCAAGCCCCTGAGTCGCCGCACGGACCCCACCCGAAGAAGCCGCACCTCGCCACCGTCGAGCATGATGTATCTGATCCGGTCACCGGCCGACAGGTTTAGCGCTACCCGCACACCCTTGGGCAGGGTGGTCTGTCCCTTGACGGTCACTGTCGATTCTTGCATGTGATGTACCACTTCAGAATCTGATTTCGCATTACAATTGCACATTTTGCCTTGCATGCGCAAACACGCTGCCTGGCAGGATGGGACATCGTGCTCGCCGCTGAATTCCTCACGTCACCGGCACGGTCTCCGGTTCCAGGTGGAGATGGTCATCGGTGTAGGGGTGGGCGCGCGCCACGTCCTCGTCGAGTTCGACGCCTATGCCGGGTGCGTCCGGCGGGATGACATGGCCTTCCTCCCAGCGCATCGGGGTCTTGAGGATTCTGGCATGGAAACCGCCCCAGCGGCGGATGCTCTCGAGTATCAGGAAATTGGGCGTTGCGGTGGCAATCTGGACATTGGCCGCACCCTCGATCGGCCCGCAGTAGAGATGGGGCGCGATCTGGGCGTAATGCGCCTCTGCCATGCCGGCGATCTTCTTTGCTTCCAGGAGGCCTCCCACCCGACCGAGCGCCATCTGCAGGATCGATGCCGCGCCGGTTGCCAGTACGCGGGCGAACTCATGCTTCGTCGCCAGCCGCTCGCCGGTGGCGATCGGAATGGTCGTCGAGCGGGCCACACGGGCCATCTCCTCCGGCATTTCTGCGGCTACCGGCTCCTCGAACCAGAGCGGATCGTAGGCTTCGAGCCGCCGGGCGAGACGGATGGCCCCGGACGGAGTGAACTGTCCATGGGTGCCGAAGAGCAGGTCGGCCTTCGTGCCAACGGCCTCGCGCAGCGCCCTCACGAAGGCTTCCGAAAGCTCCATCCGCTCCAGGGAAGGCTGGCGCGGATCGAAAACGCTGTAGGGGCCAGCGGGGTCGAACTTCACCGCGGTGAACCCTTCGCGCACGTAGGCGGCGGCCTGTTCGGCGGCGACATCCGGATCGGTGTAGACGGCCTCCTCGTCATCGCCGTCGGCCGGGTAGAGGTATGTGTAGCTGCGCAACCTTTCGTGCACCTTGCCGCCAAGCAGCATGTAGACCGGCTTCGACGTCGCCTTGCCGATGATGTCCCAGCAAGCGATTTCGAGGCCAGACATGACAGCCAGCAGGGAGATCTCGGGGCGCATGCTGTAACCGCCGCCATACATCCGACGCCACATGGTCTCGATGTTGAAGGGATTCTCGCCGATGACATGGCGTGTGGCGATGTCCTCCACCATGGCCGCCACGACATGGGGCGAGAAGCTGGCCGCGTAGACCTCCCCGTAGCCGACGATGTTATCGTCGGTCACCAGCTTGACGAAGACGAAGAAGCGGCCACCGAAGTGCGGCGGTGGATTGCCCACAACGAACGTCTCGATCCCGGCGATCTTCATGGGTAACGTCCCTTCCTTGAGGTGATGTCGCCATGATGCGGACACCGCCGGCCAACTCAAGGGAGGCAATCTTCATGACGGGTCCCCGACCCGCAATCATCACGGATCTCCTGCGCGTGACACCGCCGGCCAGCAGTTCGCCGACACTGCCTCCGGCGGTCTACACCGATCCGGATGTGTTGGCGCTCGAACGCGACCGGCTGTTCCGCAGCGGATGGGTGGGTTGCGGCCGCAGCGACCGATGGCCGTCTGCCGGGTCATGCGCTCCGGTTGATGTCGCCGGCGTACCGGTCCTCATCACCAGGGACGGGACGGGAACACTCCATGCCTTCGCCAATTCCTGCCGCCACCGCGGCACGGAGCTCGTTGGCGAATCATGCCGTCTCGCCCGCATCGTCTGCCCGTTTCATGCCTGGACCTACACCCTCGACGGCCGCCTGGTGGCGGCACCCCGCATGGAGTCGGCTTCCGGTTTTGACATGGCGGACCACGGCCTCCATGCCTACCACGTGGCGGAGCGGGCGGGATTCGTATTCGTCAGCCTCGACGCGGCGCCCTGCTCGATCGACGACTGGCTCGGTGACTTCGAGGCCGTGCACGCGCCCTGGCCCCTCGATCGACTCGTCACCACGCGCCGCCTGGAACGCGACATTGCCTGCAACTGGAAACTGTTCCTTGAGGTCTTCAACGAGTACTACCACCTGGGCAGCGTCCACCGGCAAACCTTTGGCGCCATCTACGATGAACCCGATCCGCCGGATGCGGTGGCCGGCAACTTCACGTCTCAGTTCGGCACGACATCGGGAACCGGAGCCCTGAAGTCCGGCGACCAGGAACACGCTCTTGATCCGATGCCGGGGCTCGGCGGGCGCCACCTCTCGGGCACGCGCTACACGTGGATCTATCCGAACATGACGTTTGCCGCCGGCAGGGAAGCGGTGTGGATGCTGGAAGCCTGGCCCCGGGAAACGGACTCATGCCGTGCCGTCATGTCCGTGTGCTTTCCCGTGGAGACGCGCGCGGCGCCGGGGTTCAAGCACGCCGCCCGGCACTACTATCAGCGCATGGATGAAGCCATGGACGAGGACATCGATGTCCTCGAAAGGCAACAAGGCGGCATGGTGTCACCTGACGCTGTTCCGGGCCGGTTTGCGGCACTGGAACCGTCGCTGGCCAATTTTGCCTTCTGGTATGCAGCCCTGCTGGCTGCCTGAGCCGTCAGCGACGGCGATTGCGGGGGAACCTTCGGGGGTTGGCCCCGGGCACACGTGCCGTACTGCTTTCGTCCTTGTGACGGAAGTTGATGCGCGCCTTCGTGAGATCGTAGGGCGTCATTTCGACGGTGACGCGGTCACCCGTCAATACACGGATCCTGGCCTTGCGCATGCGGCCTGACGTGTAGGCCATCACCTTGTGGCCGTTGTCGAGTTCTACCCGGAAATGGGCGTCGGGAAGAACCTCCGTCACGACGCCATCAGCTTCTATCAGATCCTCTTTCGACATGCAGGACTCCCTTGCAGTTGCCACGTTCCGCCCTTCCGGAGGCCCGGCAGAGCAGCATTTCCTGCTCCATGTGGACCAAAGACGGGCGAAGTGCAAGCGTCGGGAATCACATGATCGGGCCTGCTACGGGCTGTACCCCGCGTGGCGAATGCTCTAGTAGGCACGTGCGAACGCAGTCACAGCCAAACTTTTTACTTGTCTGTTACAGAATTTGGTTCACCATGGGGGAAGTAGTCCGCGGCAACCGGAGATGTTATGGCTTGCCTGCCGGAAGCCTGTCCTGTCCGATGAGAAGTCCCGTGACCACCAACAGAACGGGAGCGGACACATTGCAACACTGGAACAATGCGCATGTCTGACGAGTATGAATCGGAATCCCCGGGCAGCCGTCTCAACGTCTCGGCCACTGTCAAGTGGTACAATTCGACAAAGGGATTCGGTTTCGTTCAGGTCAATCCCGACGAACCTGATGTGTTTATCCATGCCTCCGCCGTGACCCAGGCCGGCCTGAGTGATATCCCCAACGGTGCCACCATTGAGTGTGACATCATCCGCACGGAGCGGGGATTCCAGGTTTCCAACCTTCACAAGGTCGACGTGTCGACAGCGGAACAGATGCCTCCCCGTGATCGAGGCAGGGCCCCCCGTGAATGGCAGGGTTCCTACGGTGACGAGCACGAGACTGACGGCACGGTGAAGTTCTTCGATACCAACAGGGGTTTCGGCTTCATCGTTCCAGACGACAGTGACCGTGACATCTTCCTTCCCGGACGCATTCTCACGCGAGCCGGCATTCCCATGCTGGAATCCAACCAGCGGGTGCGGGTCCGCTGGCGCGAGGGTGACCGGGGGCCGCTGGCAACGTGGGTGGAGCCTGCCTAAACCGGCATTTCGGTTCTCGATCGCACGCTTCCCGGCGGTTCAGGGATCGCCCATGGCGCTCAGCCATTTCGCCTGGAAATCATGCACCGCATGTTCGCTGTACTGGCTGCGCTCAGGGTCGACGATGAACCGGCCCTGACGGTAACCTAGAGAGTGCAGTCCCTGCTGCACGCTCTCGCACAGCGGAATGTCCTCAAGGCGCACCTCGTGCACGAAGTCGATGACCTCCTGTTCCTGGGCGGTCGGAGTCGACTGCGGGAAGTACCACTCGCAGCGCTGCACCGTTTCCTCGGGCCCCAGGGGAACATGGTGGAACACGGTGAGGTTGCCCCCCGGATAGGCCTCACACACCCAATTCGGCCACAATAGCCAGCTGGCAAAGCTCTCCGGTTTCGCCGCCCCTCTTGTTACCGACCGGTAGCCCACGTTCTTCTCAACCGAATAGTGGGCGTGGTGATGATCATGGGTGGCGATGCGGTAGCTCTCCCAGTCAATCGCTTCCTCGATCAGCGAACGGTGCTGGTTCGGGCAATGGAAGCACTCATCATAGTTCTCCACCGAGTTCTTCCAGTTGGCCTTGAGAGGGTACTCGCTGCGGTCGGCGCACTTCAGTTCCGCCGCCATCGGAGAGAAGGACGCGATCTCGGCTTCGAGCGCTGCCGTCACCTGGCCGAAGGGCGGTGCGTTGCCATCAAGATTGACGAAGAGGAAACCCAGCATCTCGCCCACGGGGACCTCCTCGAGGTGATACGCCGAGGCATCGAAGCCAGCCATGCGTTCACTGCCCCGCGCCGTACGCAGGGCGCCGCTCTGATCATACGCCCAGTTGTGATAGGGGCAGGTGATGATCGGACCAAGACGACCCTCTCCCTCAAGCAGGCGGTGGGCGCGATGCTGGCAGACGTTGAAAAAGGTCTTGATCTCGCCCTTCGCGTCGCGCAGCACGATCACGCTCTGATCGACGATGTCGCGCACGATGTAACTGCCGTTGTCCGGCACCATCGAGACATGCCCGACATACTGCCAGGTGGCATGGAAGACCCGGCGTTTCTCACGCTCGTAGATCGCCGGATCGTGGTAGTAGGATGCCGACATCGTCTGGGATCGTTCCGGATCATCCTGGAAGCCGGTGACCGGAAGAGAAGTAACCGCGGCCATGATGTCTCTCGCGAAGGTGGTTTGCGCTCCTGGAGATATACATCAACGGTGTCACTGTTCAATCTCCAGACCTTGCCTGTAGACTCCAGCCCGCCATGCATGACGCTGCAGGAATCGAACGCCTTCTGAAGGATCGGCTCACCCGGATCGATGATGATCAGGCGGCCACGGCCAGTGAACGCAGTCCAGTGATGCTCGATCAGTCCCGGATCGGCCGGCTGTCGCGCATGGATGCCCTGCAGGTCCAGGCGATGGCCGAGGCACAGGAACGGCGACGTCGTGCCGAGCGCCAGCGGATCGAGGCTGCCCTCGAGCGCCTGGCTGACGGTACCTGGGGCCTGTGCACCGAGTGCGGCGAGGAGATTGCCGGGGCCCGTCTTGACTTCGACCCCACCGTTGCCCTCTGCATCCGTTGCGCCCGGGAGGCCGGATAATGCCCATGCTCAGCCACCAAAGTCCCGTGACCTTCCGGGATCCGCTCCCCGAACGCGTCGATGTCGTGGTCATCGGTGGCGGCATCGCCGGCATTGCCAGCGCCTGGTTCCTCGCCGAACGCGGCGACAGGGTTCTTGTCGTCGAGAAGGGGAGGATTGCCGGAGAGCAGTCGAGCAGGAACTGGGGCTGGGTGCGCCAGCAGGGCCGCGATGCTGCGGAACTCCCGATCATGATGGAGTCGAACCGAATCTGGCGCGGCCTGGCGGCGACTACAGGCTACGCGGACCTCGCGTTCACACAATCGGCGTGTGTCAAGCTGGTGGAGAACGAAGAGGCGGTCGCCGGCATGGAGGCGTGGCATGCCATCGCCCGGGAACACCAGCTCGACACGGTCCTCTTCAGCGCCCGCGAGATCGAGAACCGGTTTGCCGCCATGGGCGGCAGCTTCGTCGGCGGCATGATGACCGCATCGGATGGCCGTGCCGAACCCGAGCGTGCGGTGCCGGCCTGGGCGCACGCCCTTCGGGACCGTGGTGTGACCGTCATCGAGGAGTGCGCAGCACGGGTTCCCGACATCGAGGGTGGACGCATCGTCGGCGTCGTCACGGAAAAGGGCCGTGTTGCCTGCGACCGCCTGCTCCTTGCCGGCGGCGCGTGGTCATCCGGATTTGCCGCAAATTGCGGCATCGACCTCGCCCAGCTGGTGGTGCGCTCCACGGCGGCGCGGACCTCTCCGTCGGAGGATATCCTGCCGCTCAACATGTCGGTTCCCGGACTGGCCACGCGGCGTCGCGCTGACGGGGGCTACACGGTCTCCACCGGAGATGTCGCCGAACACTACGTCGGACCGCCGTCCTTCCGGCACGCCACGCGGTTTGTGCCCCTGCTGCGCAAGTCCGCCCGCGACGTCAGGCTTCGCCCGGCAGCCCCCGCCGGATATCCAGGGAGCTGGGGTCTCGCCCGGCGTTGGTCGGCTGACGAGGAGTCTCCCTTTGAGCGCCAGCGCGTCCTCAATCCTCCACCTTCGCCTCTCGTCATCCAGCGCCTCGAGGAACGCCTGCCCCGGAGGGCGCCTGCCCTTGCAAGGGCAGGACTGGCCGAGGCCTGGGCCGGCATGATCGATGTCACGCCCGATGCCGTTCCCATTCTCGGGGAACTGCCGGTACCGGGGCTCTTTGTGGCCACCGGATTCAGCGGCCACGGCTTCGGCATCGGCCCTGCAATCGGGCGCATCATGGCCGATCTCGTCACCGGACGCAGTCCCGGACACGACCTGCATCGCTTCCGCCCGGGACGCTTTGCCGACGGATCAAGGATCGTGCCCGGACCCTACTGAGGCAGGACCGATGCGTCCGAACATTCTTTTCCTGTGCACCGACCAGCAGCGTGCAGACAGTCTGGGATGCTATGGTGAGACCAGCGCCTCCACCCCCCATCTCGATGCCCTGGCCGCACGCGGCCTGCGCTTCGACAACCACCTGACTCCCAACCAGATCTGCTGTCCGAGCCGCGGCACCATGATCTCGGGGCTCTATCCCCGGCATCACGGCATGACGACCAACGGACGCACTCTCGAGCAGGGGCTCCACGTTCTGCCCGCCCTTCTCTCAGGCGCCGGCTACGACACCCACGCCGTGGGCAAGCTTCACCTGCAGCCGATTCTCGCTCCCGAGGATCGTGGCTATCCGGAATCGGTCGCCTTCTGGTCATCGAACGATCACGCGAATTGGACCGGACCCTATTTCGGCTACGGCACAGTGGACTTCGTGATCGGCGAATCCCTGCTCGTCACCGAAGGCGGCCACTACGCCGCCTGGTTGAAGAGGGAACATCCGCAGGCCGTGCCGCTCTTCCAGCCCGCCGCCGCCCTCGAGGGCCCGCTTGACGATCTTGCCGAGGCCTGGGTTTCGGCGGTGCCGCATGCGCTTCACTACAACACGTGGATCGCCGACAGGGCGATCGCCTTTCTCGAGCGCGCCCGGCCGCCCTTCATGATGTTCGTCTCGACACCCGACCCCCATCATCCGTTCAGCCCGCCAAGGCCATGGGCGGATCTCCATGATCCCGGCCCCCTGCCCCGGCACGACCCGGGAGAGCTTGAACGCATGCCGGACTACATCAGCCAGCATCTTGCGACCGACTGGATCGACAATGCGGCAGCGGCCGTCGAGCAGGGAGGGATGACCCTCACGTCGGACATGTCGGATGCCAGCCTCGGCCGGGCGATCGGCCTGACGCGGGGCATGGAGTCCCAGGTGGATCACGCCTTCGGCCGGATTCTGGCCACACTCGCCCGCCTCGGCCTCGCCGATGACACGGTGGTCATCTTCACCTCCGACCACGGAGAGTTTCTCGGTCACCACGGTTTGCTGCACAAGGGACCGCCACCCTGGCGCGATCTCACCCGGGTGAGTTTCATCATGGCGGGACCGGGCATTCCTGCAGGCGGCACCACCAGGGCGCCGTCGAGCCATCTCGACATCATGCCGACGCTGCTTGACCTGGCCGGCGTCGCCCTGCCGCCCCGTCTCGACGGAATGTCCCTGAGGCCGCTCCTCGAGGGCCGACCCCTCGACCGCAAGGCGCGTTTCCTCGAGTACCATCCACGAATCGACCGGCGCCTCTACAACCATTCCATCGTCACCGATGGCCGGCGCCTCACTCTCTATCCCCTGGGCAAGGCAAACTGGGGCGAACTCTTCGATCTCGAGGCCGATCCGGACGAACACCACAATCTCTTCCACGATCCTGCCCACCGTGTTCACCGGGATTCCCTTGCCGAGGTCCTGACCGCCTCTTTCCCTGCCGCTCCCGATGCCGGAACCCGGCTCATCGCCAAGTGGTAAGGCCGGCACGAGCGATCCGTCCGTCAGGGAGCCTGCCTGTAAAGCCGTCCCGGAAGATTCCGGCAGGGGAGGTGACCACTCATGTGGCGCCCGCAACACCCTCTCGACCGGACAGCGCAGCGTCCCGGTCAGTCCACCGAAGCACCGATTCTCGTGTTGGTGCGAAAGTCGAACGCGATGTCGGGAAGTCCGGCAACGGGCAGCACGGTGACCTTCTCGTCGAGTTGATAACCCTGGTGGCCGGGATAGACGATCCAAAGGTGCTGAATCGGCAGATCACGCAGCACCGCATGCATGCTCCTCGTCATTGCGGGCGCATCCTGGTACTTGAACTCCATCCCCCACAGCGCCCCACGGGCCTGCCAGACAAGGTCGAGCTCCGCGCCGGTGTGAGTGCGCCAGAAGTGTGGACGGGAGACGTCCATCAGGCGGATGGCCTGCTCCATGGCGAAGCCCTCCCATGATGCACCGAGCTTCGGGTGGCACTCCAGCTGCCCGGGGGTGGCGATGGTGTGCAGGGAGTGAAGAAGGCCGCTGTCGCGTACGTAGAGCTTGGGCGCCTTCACCAGCCGCTTGCCGATGTTCGCGTACCACGGGGGCACCAGCCTGATCATGCAGGTCCCGCTCAGGATCTCGAGGTAACGGCGGACCGTGTGATCGGAAACGCCGAATGACCGGCCAAGCTCGGAGAAGTTCAGCACCTGCCCATGATAGTGGCTCACCATCACCCAGAATCGTCGCAGGGTTTCCGCCGGAACGAAGATGCCAAGGGCTGGAATGTCACGCTCCAGGTGACTGCGTATGAAGTCGTCGCGCCACAGGGCGGACTCCGTGTCATCGTCGGCAAGATAGCTCCTGGGGAACCCTCCGCGGAGCCACAGACGGCGCCATTCGGGAACACCGGTCTCGTCGACCGTCAACGAACCAAGATCGTGATACGCGACCCGACCGGCGAGACTCTCGGAAACCTCCTTCACCAGGTTCGGCGAGGCGCTGCCAAGCAGCAGGTATCGTGCAGTCTGGTGGTGCCGGTCCGCGAGGACACGGAGCAGGGGAAAGATATCCGGCTTGCGCTGCACTTCGTCGATCACGACAGTACCGGTCAAGCCCTCCAGGGCTGTTTGCGGTTCGTTCAGCCGGACCAAGCTCCTCGGATCCTCAAGGTCGAAGTAGTGCTCCGCCTCCAGTTCCCGCGCCAGCGTGGTCTTGCCGCACTGGCGGGGCCCCAGAAGCGCCGTAACGGGCGCGCGACGCAAACCGGCCCTGACGGCCTCCAGTTCCCGGGGACGAGGAGAGTCGCCGTGCCGGACCGACCTGGCCGCTGGAATCGCGCCCTGCCGGCCTCGAACGGC
>JAJEBJ010000223.1 GCA_022822575.1 Alphaproteobacteria bacterium
CAAGACCCTCAAGGGCGGCGCCAACATCGGCACCGGCGGTTATGGACCCCTGGCGTCCTATGCGGCCAACGCGCCGACCATCAGCAAGGAAGGTGTGGCGCTCGACATCGTCAACGCCGGCGGTGACATGTCCGGTGACGCGACAGTATTCGTCGAGGATGACGATGTCTTCGTCGACTCGGGCGATCAGGGCATTCTCGGCCGCGAAGTCGACCTGGTGTCAGTTGACGGCCAGAGCAACAATGCGCTGTGGCAGCAGTTGACCCGCCGGTTGATCCAGGAGGACGAGGTCGATGTCCTCGTAGCCGGTTTCGCCAGTGCCGAGCGCGAGGCGATCAGGCCGATCGTTGACCAGTTCAACCAGCTCTACTTCTACACCAACCAGTACGAGGGCGGTGTGGCCGACGCCAACACGTTCTGCACCGGACCGGTCTGCGAGCAGCAGGTCATTCCCGTCGTGCAGTACATGGTCGAGAAGTTCGGACCCCGCTGCTACACGATCGCGGCGGACTACAACTTCGGTCAGCTCACGGCAGCCTGGACCAAGGCCTTCGCTCCGCTTGTCGGTGGCGAGATCATCGGTGAGGAATTCGTGCCGTTGTCCGTGTCCGAGTTCAGTCAGGTGATCGCCCGCATCCAGCAGGCCAAGCCGGACTGGGTCATGACCCTCCTGGTGGGTCAGAACCATCACAACTACTACCCGCAGGCAGCGGCCGCCGGACTGAGCTATCCGATGGCGTCGACGGTCAACATGGCGCAGGGCTATGAACACAAGAGATTCCCTCCGCCTTCGCTGAACCAGATGCACAACGCGATTCAGTACCAGCTTGAGGTGCCGACCGCCCGCAACCGTGCCTTCGTCAAGCGGTGGATGGATATGTTCCCGGAGGACGAGTACATCGGCGAGATGGCTCAGAACACCTACTTCACCGTCCACATGTACGCCCAGGCCGCCCGCCTTGCCGGAACCACCGACCAGGAGACGGTCAAGAGGGCACTGGAACTGGGATGGGCCATCGAGGCGCCGGAAGGTGCGGTCTTCCTCGAACCGGGGACCCACCACTGCGCCCATTACATCCGCCTGGCGGTGTGTGACGAGAATCACGACGTATACTTCGTGCGTGAGTGGCCGATGATCCAGGCATGGTGGCTCCAGCGCCTCGGCGTGAACCTCGTGCGCAATCCGGAGTACAAGCAGTACGTTCCCGACGAAGATCCCTTCTTCTCGATGTTCGGATGATCTGTTCAGTCAGGTTCCGCCAGGCGACCTCCGGGTCCGCCTGGCGGAATCCGTTCTTGTCTTCGTCACCTGAGTGAGTGTTCCGGTGGAGGAATTCGGCCTCGTCATCAGTGTTGTCTATCAGTTCGGGACCAATGCGGCCTTCCTGTTGCTGTGCGCACTCGGACTGATCGTCATTCTGGGCATGATGAACATCATCAACCTCGCCCATGGCGAGTTGATGATGATGGGTGCCTACACGGCTTCGCTCAGCTACCAGGCGGGTCTTCCGTTTCCGGTGTGCGTCGCCGTGTCCTTCCTGGTTGTCGGTTTCGTGGGCGCTGTCTTCGAACGCTTGGTCGTGCGGCGATTCTATGGTCGGGAACTTAGCGCCCTGGTCGTGACCTGGGGCATCAGCCTGCTGTTGAGCCAGGGCACCCTGATGGTGTTCGGTCCGTTCCTTCCTTCCATCCCCATCCCGGGCGGATCCCTTGACGTCGGCGCCTACTCCCTTTCGGTGTACTGGCTGATCCTCATTGCGGTTTCCATTGCTGTCGTGGTGGCGCTCGCCTGGCTCTACAACCGCACGACCTTCGGCCTCCATGCCCGCGCCACCATGCAGGACGCTGCCATGGCGAGGGCACTGGGTGTCAACACCGGGCGCATCTACATGCTGACATTCAGTCTTGGCGCCGGACTGGCGGGATTCAGCGGTGCACTGCTCGCTCCCACGGCATCGATCATGCCGTTCATGGGACAGCAATTCGTGGCGCCCGCCTTCATCACCGTCGTGGTCGGTGGTGCGGCCAACGTGATTGCCGGTGCCGTGGGGAGCAGTGTTCTCCTGTCCCTCGTCCGCACCCCTGTCGGATTCTACCTTGGCGCGTTTCTCGGTCTCGTTGCGCTTCTGCTGGCCGCACTCATCATCATCCGGCTGATGCCAAACGGGGTGTCGGCTGCCCTGCTGCGCTGGTCTGACCGTCGTGCCCAGTCAGGCTGAACGGCTTCGGCGATGAAGTATCTTTCCCTGCTGACCGGACCTGAAGACATCGGGCAGTCACGACTGTTCTGGATAGTCTTCGTGCTGCTCGTCCTCAACTTTGTTCTGGGTCCGTTGTGGATGAGCGAGTTCGAGGCGTCCAATGTCTCCTACTACCTGCTCAATCTCCCCATGGCGCTGGGTCTGTGTCTGCTGTGGGGATACTGCGGCGTCCTGAGTTTCGGACAGGTCGCCTACTTCGGTGTCGCCGGGTATCTCTACGGCATCATCGCCGGGAACATGCGAGGCGATCCCTGGGGTCCGCTGCTTGGTGAGGTGGGTGGCCTGGCGGCGTGTGCCGTGGTTTCGGCCATCTTCGGCTACTTCATGTTCTATGCCCGGGTCCAGCGGTGGATTGTTCCCATCCTGACGCTGGTGCTGGCCCTCCTGCTCGAAACCTTTCTTGGCCAGACAGCAGGCTATCAATGGCGCGTGGGAAGTGTGCAGCTTGGTGGCTACAACGGCATGACAGGCATTCCCTGGTTTCAGCTGGGCGACTTCACTTTCTTTGGCTATTCCTTCTACTACTACGTCTTGCTGCTCGTGCTCGTGAGCTACCTGGGTTGCCGGGCCCTGGTCAATTCGCATCACGGCAAGGTCATGCTGGCCATGCGCGAGGATCCGTTGCGCACTGAACTTCTGGGTTACGACATACGTGCGCGCCAACTCGCGGTCTTTGTCATTGCCGGCGTGCTCGCCGGACTGTCCGGCCTCCTCTATGTCCAGTGGGGCAACTACATCACGCCTTCTCAACTCGGACTGGTGCAGGCGGCCCTGCCGGTGATCTGGGTTGCCGTGGGGGGGCGAAGCAAACTGCTCGCAGTTGCCATATCCGCCTACGCCCTCAACTGGATCACCTATTCTCTGTCGTCAGCCGGGAACCAGTACGCCCTGGTGATCATCGGGGCGTTGCTGGTCGTCGTGATGCTCTTCTTCCCTGACGGAATCGTCGTCACCCTGGCCCGCAACATGAACCGCCAGGCGCTCACCCGCCTTCTGCGGAGACCGGAGAGGAGCTGAGGCAGTAAGCATGACTTCCATCGTCAGCACCTCGGCCCTCGAAAAGAGATTTGGCGGCATCGTCGCCACGCAGCATGTCGACCTCGACATTCCCGAAGGGGAGTTGCGCTGCATTATCGGGCCCAATGGCGCCGGGAAATCGACCCTGTTCGCGCTGCTGTGCGGAATTCACGCGCCGGACTCGGGCCATATCTTCCTCAAAGATCGCGACATCACAGCGCTTCCGAGCTTCCGACGGGTAAGGCTGGGACTGGGACTGACCTTCCAGACCAATCGCGCCTTTCACGATCTCACGGTGAGGCAGAATCTCGAAGCGCCGATCAGACTTCCCCGGGGTGGACGCTCGTCCACATCCGAGGAACGCTACCAGTACGCGTTGTCGACCTTCGGTCTCGATACGACGAGCGATGTTCCGGCCCGTGAACTGCCGCACCATCGGCTGCAGTGGCTCGAGATCGCAATGGTGCTTGCGGGTGGACCCGAGGTCCTCCTTCTCGATGAGCCTACGGCCGGACTGTCACCCGAGGAGACACTGCAGACAGCCAGGGTTCTGCGTCATCTCAACGATGATGGATTGACAATCATCGTGGTCGAACATGACATCGCCTTCGTCAGGGAAGTGGCCGAGCGCGTAACGGTGCTGCACCAGGGCGCCATCTTTGCGGAGGGCACCGTTGCGGACATTACGGCGCACGATGACGTGCGGCGCATCTATCTCGGACAGGCATGATGGGAACCGGGTTTCTCACGGCAACGGGGCTTCGATCGGGCTACGCGATCGGTGACGTGCTGCAGGGATTTGACCTCGCCATAGAGCGGGGTGAGGTCGTGAGCGTGCTTGGCCGCAACGGGGTGGGCAAGACCACCCTGATGAAGACGCTGATCGGTCTGCTGCCGACACGGTCCGGGAACATCAGCTTCCAGGGGCAGGATATCTCGGCACTGTCCGCCGACCGTCGGGCGCGCCTGGGGATCGCTTATGTGCCGCAGGGGCGGGGAATCTTCCCGCAGATGACGGTGCGCGACAATCTTCGCATGGGCGGTTTCATCAACCGTGACCGGCAGACGCCCGATCCCGAAGTGGCGTTCTCGTTCTTTCCATTTCTTCGCGACCGGCAACGCCAGCGCGGTGGCACCTTGAGTGGCGGGCAGCAGGCCATGCTCGCCATTGCGCGTGCGCTGATCAACGCTCCCGATCTGTTGCTGCTCGATGAACCAAGCGACGGCGTTCAGCCAAGCATCGTTCAGGATATCGGCGCTTTCGTCCGCGAACTCAACCAGTCGAGACAACTGACCGTGCTCATCGTCGAACAGAACATTGACCTGATCCAGACCGTGGCACAGCGTGCCTATGTTCTGGACAAGGGCAGGGTGGTTGCTGATCTTGACCGCGAGCGCCTTCTGGACACGGAACATGTGGCCACCTACCTCGCGGTCTGATGGCGGCATGCCCGTGACCTGCCTGACGGAATGGCCCACGAACTGACATAGGGGAACGACGGCTATGGAAATGATCATGCGATCCTACCCGAACGACTGGGTGACGGATTCCATCATGTACCGGCGCGGTGTCGGCTACGGTTCAACGGGGGTCACCCGCTACCTCACGGAAGAGGTCCAGGGTGTCTATCACTACACGATTGGTCCCTATTCCGAGCCGGTTCTGCACATCAATCCGGGTGACCGGGTGGTCGTCGAGACACGCGATGCCTTCGAAGGCAAGATCAAGAGCGAATCCGACATTCCCTCGGAAATCCTTGAGATGCCCTGGCTCAATCCGCAGTGCGG
>JAJEBJ010000398.1 GCA_022822575.1 Alphaproteobacteria bacterium
TCCACCTTGCCCACGAGATCGGCGCCGACGTCCGCACCCTTGGTGAAGATGCCACCGCCCAGTCGTGCAAAGATAGAAATCAGGGATCCACCGAAGCCCAGGGCAACCAGGGCCTCGACGACCTCGCGCTGCGCCACGCCAAGATCAAGCAGGACGAGAAAATAGACGGCGACGCCAAGAAGCCCCAGGCCGACGACCAGGATTCCCGTGACCGTGCCGGCATTGACGGCAACCGACAACGCCCGCTCGAGGCTCTCGCGGGCCGCTTCAGCAGTTCGCACGTTGGCGCGCACCGACACCAGCATTCCCGTGTAGCCCGCGGCCCCCGACAGAATGGCGCCAATGGCAAAGCCGACTGCCTGGCTGGTGCCCAGCGCCACCAGAAGCAGCACGAAGATCACCACGCCGACGATGGCGACCGACAGGTATTGCCTGTTGAGATAGGCCTGCGCGCCTTCCTGGATGGCGGCGGCAATGTCCTGCATCCGCTCACTGCCCGCGCTCTGCGCCATGACCTTGCGGATTGCCAGCAATCCATAAAGAACTGCCACGACGCCACAGGCGATGGCAAAGTAAAGGGGATCCATCGTTCCCTTGCTCCCTGACGTGAAGTCCGGCCGGGATGTTCCTGAGGCGCAGCGCCGGACCCGGCCGTTGTCCGACGCAGTCCGCGAATTCAGGAAGGATGGTTTATAGACAGATCACGCACGCAAATTCAATGGCCCTGGTCCAGTGGACCCGCCGCCAGGACGCTGTGGCGCCATCCGGTATCAACGATGTCGAGAGGTGAGCCCTCGTCATCGAGAAAGGTGACACCGGAACCCTCCTGGCAGCGTCCGATCACCGTCAGGGAGGTTCCGCATCGCCGGACGATGTTGCGGGCACGGGCCACGTCACCGGGAGTCAGGGTCACGAGGAGTTCATAATCGTCTCCTCCGCAGAGCGCCCGGTCGCGCAACGCCGGATCGCGGTGGATCGCCTGACTGGTGGCGTCGGACAATGGAATGGCCTCAACGGCAAGTTCCATGGCGATTCCGGACGCGGCAGCCATGTGTGATGCATCCGCGAGAAGGCCGTCCGAGATGTCGATCGCGCCGTGAACGACACCGCGCAAGGCTACGCCTGAAGAGACTCGGGGTTCCGGCAGCTGGTAACGGGAAACCAGCCCGGTTTCGAGCGATTTGCCAAGCCCGCGAAGGACGCCGGTGCGCACGAGAAGTCCCAGCGCCGCATCTCCGATGGTTCCGGTGACAGCAACCACGTCTCCCGCCCTCGCCCGTTCCCTGGCAAAGGACATTCCGGCAGGAATCTCACCGAAGGCGGTGATCGACAGAGTCAGGAGACCGCGTTCGGCCGCCACGGTGTCACCACCGAGCAGACTGACTCCGTACTCCTCCTGATCACGCGCCAGACCGCGGGCAAACCCCTCCAGCCATTCCCGCCCTCGCCGCCGGTCCGATGCGAGCCCCAGGAGATAAGCGCACGGTTGTGCACCCATGGCGGCAAGGTCCGAAAGATTGGTCCGGAGCAGCTTGCGGGCGACGAGGTCCGCCGGATCGTCCGCGAGGAAGTGAACTCCCTCGACCATCATGTCCTTGGTGATCGCCAGCTCCGTGCCGGACGGCACTGTCAGCACCGCGCCGTCATCGTCAAGATCACGCGCGCCAGGGTGATGGGCGAGAGGCGCCATCACGTCGCGAATGACCGTGAACTCGTCACCGCCGCTCACGTGTCGAACTCCGCTGCTCGCAGGCGGCGCGCCAGGCGATCGAGAACGGCATTGATCATGCCAGGCTCGCCGCGTTCCCAGAAGGCATGGGCGATATCCACATAGTCGCTGATGACCACGCGCGCAGGCACGTTGCTGCTGACAAGGAGTTCTCCTGTACCGGCACGCAGAACGGCCCGCATCAGGGTCTCGAGACGCGCCGTTGTCCAGCTCGACGCCAGGGCATCGTCGATCATGCCGTCGAGGGTCTCCCGGTGGTCCATCGCACCCCGTGCAACTGACGTCAGCAAAAGCTCATCGGCAGGATGGCTGAGCCCACTCTCATCGAGGACCGCACCCTGGGCGCACGCCGAGGCAATCACGTCTTCGACGGACGCCGCTCTGCGGTCGATTTCATAGAGAACCTGGACGGCGGCAAGCCGGGACGCACGGCGGCTGGCCGCCGCGGCATTCATCCCGTCACACGCAAGGTGGCGGCGAGTTCGACCATCTTGATGCAGGCGATGGCTGCTTCCCTGCCCTTGTTCCTGCGTGCGGGATCCGCGCGCTCGCAGGCCTGTTCGTAGTTCTCCACCGTCAGGACACCGAACCCGACAGGGGCAATGTAACGGATCGCAAGATCATTGATCCCACGCGCCACCTCGGTACAGATGTGATCGTAGTGGGAGGTTTCGCCGCGGATCACGCAACCCAGCGCCAGGTATCCGTCGTACCGGCTGGTGGCAATCGCCATGCGCAGACCGCCGGGAATCTCGAAGGCACCCGACAGTTCCACCCGTTCCCAGGTAGCCCCCCAGTCTTCGAGTGCCGCGATGGCGCCGGCGGCCAGCATATCCGTGATATCGCGATAGTAGCGGGCTTCAAGGAGCAGGATATGAGGTGCAGTCGACATCTTGCTCTCAGCGTCGTCCGTGACGCGATTCCAGGAGACGGTGCATATAGCGCGCCACCATGTCGATTTCCAGATTGACGCGATCACCAGTGGTCAGTCCGGAGAAGGTGGTGACATGGCGCGTGTGGGGAATGATGCTCACGCCGAACTGGCAGTCCTGTTCACGATCCTCCACGAAGGTGATGGTGAGCGACACGCCATCCAGGGCGATGGAGCCCTTTTCGGCAATGAAGGGCGCCACGCTTGCCGGGGCGCAGAATGTCATGTCGGTCGAATCGGCCTGCTCTTCCACGCGGGAGACTTTCGCCACCGCATCGACGTGACCAGACACCAGGTGACCTCCGATCTCCTCTCCCATGGCCAGGGACCGTTCGAGGTTGACCGGTGAACCCACCTTCCAGAGTCCCAGAGTTGTACGCGACATGGTTTCTCGCGAGACATCCGCACTGAACCGCCCGTTGGATTTCTCTGTCAGGGTCAGGCAGGTCCCGGAACAGGCTATGGAGGCGCCCGTGTCGATCTTGTCAAGATCCCAGGACGTGGCGATGCCCACGACGAGGCCGCCGGAGTTGCTGTCCAGAGAACATACCTGACCGCAGTCTGTCACGATACCTGAGAACATGTGCCTGCGTTAACGCCGGATGCCAGCATGGTCAACCCGTCCTGGCCCCATGTGCGGTGGTAGAGGACGCGCCATTGCCGCGCGTCCGACAGCGAAGTCACGTCGAGACCGGCCAGGGATGCCGACGCGTCATGGCCGAGAAGGAGCGGCGC
>JAJEBJ010000030.1 GCA_022822575.1 Alphaproteobacteria bacterium
TGTGCGGCACATTGGTCATGAGTGAAACGAGAGCGTCAGACGCGCTGGCGACCTGCGCCGCGGTTGCTGTTCTGCTCTTCTCGCCGAGAACGCAAACGGCCGTGCTTACCGGCGATACGTCGAGGTCGATCAACGCATCCAGTCGTGGCGCTGTCCTTCAGAGGGTTGCGGCGAGTCTTGCTGCAGGGCCCCTTGGACACTGTCAGACGAGCAAGGGCCACGACGCCTGGACCTCCGACGTCGCTACAAGTTCCAGAGGTGAAGACAAGCGCCGAACCCCAGTACGGTATCCTCCGCACAGCCGGACATCTTCAAATGCCTTCCCAATGCCCTTAGGCTGTTGTGGATCGCATGGGGGAGGCTAGGTCGTGACACTGGATGACACGATTGCTGCAGGCACCACCATCGTGCTCGATGGCGCGACAGGCACGGAAATCGAGCGGCTGGGAGGCAGGATGAACGACGCGGCATGGTGCGCGGAGGCGAACTTGACGCATCCCGACATCGTGCGCACGGTCCACGAGGAGTACATCCGCGCTGGAGCCGACGTGATCACCGCCAACACCTTCGCGACCTGTCGCCATGTTCTCGCGGGTGCAGGTCTGGACCAGCAGACCGAGGCGATCAACCAGCGAGCGATCGAGCTGGCATGCGAGGCGCGCGCCAACGCGGCGCCCGGACGACCGGTCTGGGTGGCGGGTTCCATGTCGAACATGATGGCCTGGATCGAAGGCACGATAAGCCCCGACCCTCGCTACCTGCCCAGTCGTGAAGAAGAAGCCGCCAACTACCGTGAGGTGGCCGACATCTTTGCCGAAGCGGGCGCTGATGTCCTGCTTTTGGAGATGATGTCGGACATCGATCGCGCCAGCCTGTGTCTTGAGGCAGCGCTGACGACAGGCTTGCCGGTGTGGGTCGGCGTCAGCTGCAGTCTCTTGCCGGACGGCTCCCTGATTGGCTGGGACATCTCTCGCGAGGAGCAAGGCCGGCTGGCGGACGATCACAAGCCCAGGACCCAGCTGCCGCTGTCCGAGATTATCGCCGGACTCACGGCGATAGGTGGCGATGTCTACGGTATCATGCACAGTTCGATCGAAGCGACGGGACCTGGCCTTGAGGCTCTGCGCGAACTCTGGGACGGCCCCATCATGACCTATCCCGAAACGCTTCTCTTCGATCCGGCAATCAGCCGAAGCGCTCTGGCGGTTACCGCTACCCCCGAGGAGTTCGCGGCCGCCTGCCGTGGCTGGGCTGATTCAGGTGTCCAAATCATCGGTGGCTGCTGCGGCACCACCATCGAACACATTCGTGCCCTGGTTGCCGCCCTGGGAGTGATCGGGGAAGCCGCCTGAAGGACACGGCGCGTTTGTCCCTCGAACGCCCTGTGATGCGCCTGGTACCGCGCCGGATGATACTCTCCGTTGGAGCGTCACCCTCTGTTCTCACGCGCCGGGCGCGACGGCTTGTTTCGAACATCGTTCCGGCCAGGTGACGAATCAGGTCAGGTCCGCAGGAGGCGAGCGCGGAGTATCGAACTGCCTGGGCGCTCGGCCGACATGGTCCGGAACAGGAGGAAATCGCCGCTCCGATTGACGACCTCACCTGTATCGCGGTGTGGGACGGGCTTCGATATCGGTCATCACGAGCGGGACGGAACGCCTGTGCCGGATCCAGATTGCCGTTCCACGTCACTCGCGTCTCACGACCACGAATGATTCGTCGACGAACCAGAGCCCGCCATGACGTGCGACAACTTCGGCCGTCGCGTCGAGGTATGCGCCGTCGGACATGGCGTTGGTCACGCGTTCGTCGTCGATCTGGGCGACGTACACCGCGGCATTCCATGCCGCCAGCCGTGTCGAAGTCCCGATGTTTTCGGCGACCTCGTTGGGCATGACGTGCAGGGAGTAGCGGAAGAAGCTGCTCGACTTGCCGTCAATGCCGAACTCGCGTTCCGGAAAGTTGGTCTTGAGCCGGGAGCGCAACTCCTGCATGAGCACCGGTCCCGGGGTCTGGAACGGTTCCTCCGAAGGCCAGATCTTGCGGATGACCTCCATACCCGGGTCCTGTCCCGTCGACTGGATAGCGATCATGCGTCCTCCCTTCGCAAGTGAAGCGGCGAGGGGCTCAAGTACGAACCGCACTTTGAATTGGGCCGTGTGGCGTGCGCGATACGGCTGCGCCGCGATAACCAGGTCGTAACCTTCGGGCGGCTCATCCGGCCTGGGAATGACCGAATCGAGCATGAACCTGTGGTCGGAACGGTAGAGAACGATCACGGACGGTTCGGCGTAAACAGGATTGCCGGTCCTGGGACTCGTGCGCACTTCCCACCAGTCGGCCAGAATCGGGCGGAGATCGGCGATCTGCCGGTCGAACTCGTGCGCGGTGTGTCCATCGAGCGCGACCTCACGCCAGTTGAGGTTCTGTCGTGCCTCGCTCCCGGTCGGCGACAACCATGGCGCCTCGCGATAGTGCATGTTGGTGAGCACCACGACGGTCTGCGGATGCTCGGAGAATCGATCGGGAAGCTTGTCCAGGGTGAGCCTCACGTCCTCAAGGCTGATCTCCTTTCCGACGACGAGAAACGGCACGGTGGGGAAGCATCCGTGAAGCCGCCGGAGCACACTGGCCATCACGGTGCCGTCGCCGGTCCCGGCGTCGAACACCCGCAGTGCCGGAGGTTCGGGAGCGAGCTCGGAAAGCTCTGCGCCGATGCGCTCGCCGATCGCCCACTTTTCGCTGCAGGTGGTCACGAAAAGCAGGTACTTCTCTCGGTTGTCGAAGAAGCGGAATGGACGTGCACCGGTTGTCGTGTTCATCAGGTCTTCACGCTATGACGCATCGGAAGGTGCGTGCGGAACACCCAGATCATCTTGCTGCACGATTCGACTCGGTGCGAGACGCGTCGTTCCGCAGGCGGCGGTCGTCGGGAAGGAACGACCACCATCCGGCCGCATCCACGCTTGATCGGACAATCGCCGCGCGGGACCGTCGGACAGTCCTGCTTGATCAGGGGACAAAGGTCCTCGGTGATCCATTCCGCGCGCCGTCCTCGGCTGCATGACAAGCCATTCGCCGACGGGCGCCCGCTCGCCGGTCTCGTCGCCGACGGACCAGCGCAGGGCATTCAAATTGCCGGCTTGGTCCCTGGCCAGGGCATTATCCTCAATTGTCAGGGAAGACATCTGTCGAGTTGACCTTTCTGCTGCGTAAGCGAATGGGACCATCGCCGCGGGAAGCGGCTCATTAGACGGTATCGGCAACGGCCACAAGAACACTCCCTGATCGGCGCTTTCCGGTGATCGCCTCCAGTTCAAGGTGGCA
>JAJEBJ010000027.1 GCA_022822575.1 Alphaproteobacteria bacterium
GGCCACCTGGCACCTTTACTCCCGGTTCAGGCCCCGCGATAGCCGTTTCCGCATGCCGTCACGGTTTGCCCGGTGGAAGACATGGTCGCGCTGCGCCGCGGCCTCGTCGAGATTGAGATTGCGAAAGTCGGGCATGACGCATCCGCCTTCAGCCATGGCCTCCAGGCGGGCGTTGATCGCCTGTTTCTTCTCCACCTGGTGGGGCTGGACCTCATGCATGAGAGACATGTCGCGTTCCTCGACAACAAGCACGCCGGCATCGATGGCCTCCTGCATCAGGGCGTCGCCGCGGCCAGTGCGGCTGATGAACGTGCTCCATCCGCCTTCCTCGTTTGTTTCCGGCGCTCCGCCGGGCCAGGCATCCGCCACCGTGACATCCGTCGTCTCCCCGGTGGGATCGGCGCAGATCCGGCAGCGGAACTGGAACGTCCAGCCCTGCGGCCCGTACCAGAAGTCGAGATAGTCCTCGTCATGGACCCTGCCGTCGAGATCGACCGCCCGGGTGGGCCCGGGACAGCCATAACCGCGATAGCGAAAGAGGGAGAGGTTCTCCTCACCTCCGGCTCCTCCCGGAAACCCAACCCGTTCCAGCATCTGGCGCGAACAGTCAAGGTCTGCAAAGGTGCCGCAGGAAAACGCCAGTGTCGCATGGACCAGTTTGCCGACCCGGGGGTCGTGTCGGGCGTAATTGTGAACACCGGAGATGTCGCAGGGCTTGCCGATGACGGCAAAGGGGCGGCCCTCGTCGAGGAGTTCCGTGAAGCGGTCGAGGGGCGCCACCGGACCATAGCGCGATCCCGCCGCCGCCAGCACATCATCGCGGGTCCGCGAGACGTGGCTGCGGGAACGCATGGGGCGTTTCTCGTCGGCTCTGACGTGGCTGATGAAGTCGACCGCGCCACTCTCGAGGAGGTGGATGGCAAGGGCTGTCAGTGCTCCACCCGAAGACGCCAGGTGACGGATGGAGGGGTCACGGGCGTGACCCTTCCAGACACGGATGAAGGGTCCGAACGCCGGATCCACGGTCGGCATGTCGCCATGCCGCAGAGAATCGGGGGCACCGTCAAGCCGCATGCCGGGACAGGTTTCGAGAATGGTGCGCTCACTCGCTCCGTCCAGGCGCTGGCGAATGACTGGACGGAGACGTCCCGGCGGATCAACCCAGCTCATCGCAACCTTGTCTCTGCCGGCGATGGCCTGGCACAGGCCGCAACCCAGGCACAGCCCGTGGTCGACGATCTCGCTGAGTGACCGCGGATGACGCATGTCAGGTCCAGGCGGTGTAGGGCTCGAGGCCGCGCTTCATGATCTGGCCTGCCATGATGACCTTCTGGATCTCGGAGGTGCCTTCCCAGATCCGTTCGAGACGGACATCGCGGGTCAGCCGCTCGACAGGGTTTTCGCACATCATGCCGCGTCCTCCGAAGATCTGTGCCGCACGGTCGACGACCCGGAACGCAGCCTCCGAACAGTAGTACTTGATGGCGCTTGCCTTGGCATGGGCGGTCCGGCGGTCGAGACCGGAATCGATCTCCTGGGCGGTACGGTAGATCATCGACTTGCCGGCCATGATCTCCGTTGCCATCTCGGCGAACATGAATCCGATTCCCTGAAACTCGATGATGGCCTGGCCGAACTGCCGGCGCTCCCGGGCCCACGCAAGTGCCAGTTCCGAGGCGCGGATCGCCATGCCGATACTGCGCGCCGCAATCGCCAGTCGGGCCTCGACGAACCAGTCCTTGGTGAGTTCGAATCCTTCGCCGACCTCACCCAGCATCTGTGTCGCCGGGATCCGCATGTCAACAAGATCGACCTCAGGGTGTTCGTGACCCGAGCGCTGGGAGAATCGGGGCATGCGCCGCATGTTGAACCCCTCGGTTCCCTTGTCGACAAGAAACAGGGTCGGGCGTGCCGGGTCGCCATCCACGATGGTGGTCACGAGATTGGCCTCGGCGCTGTCGGAGTAGCTGGCAAAGCACTTCTCGCCATTGATGACGTAGTGGTTTCCGTCGAGACGCGCCGATGTCCTGATACCGCCGGCATCCGAGCCGGCTCCGGACTCCGTGACGCAGAATGACACCGTGACGTCGCCTCGACATGCCGGCACCAGATAGGCCGCGATCTGTTCGGGCGTTCCCTGCTTCAGGCAGATGGGAGGCTGCCAGACCCGTCCCCAGAGACCATTGGTTGCCGAACCGACCTCTTCGTTGACGATGCACTGCTGGACGATCGTCATGCCCTGACCGCCATGCTCGGGATCGTGGTTGATGGCGTTGAGACGGTAGTCGAGGACCCCCTGGCGTATTCCTGCCTCCGTGGCCTCATCAAGTGATCCGTTCTCATCGAGTGTGATTTCGTGAGGCCACAGATGCTGGCGGGCAAAGCTGCGTGCCCGTTCACGGATGTCGAGGTCATCGTGTGTGAATGCCATGTCCATGAAGTGCTTCCTTCCCTTGGGTGATCAGCGACCGGAACCGAACACCTCGCGGCGGTCGATATCGAGAGCGTCCGATATGAGCTCCCCGAGAGTCTGCCCGAAATGGTGCAGAAACTCGTCGCCGAGTGACGCTGTTGCCTCTCCGGCCCTGCCTGCGACCCCTTCGGGGTTGAGATCCTCGGCCCGCCAGGCGAAGCCGAGCCGGCCGCCGTGGCCAAATCTCCGGTGCCGGGTGGCCAGTGAGGTAGCCACCGAACCGAAGGTGCCGGCTTTCGTCATGTCGACGAGGTCCGGGTGAAGGGCGAGCATGATGGCGGTTTCCATCATGCCTCCATGATGCCCCCCGGGGTCGAGACCGGCCAGGTGAGGGGGCAGGGGCCATGTCATGTAGTTGGCCCGCACCACCAGCATGCCGTGACGGTCTCTCAGGTCCTGTGCCGCCAGATCAACGATCTGCGGCTGGCCGCCATGAGCATTGACGATCACCAGGTGGTGAATGCGGCTGGCCGCAAGTCCGGCGCCGATCTGCCTTACCATGTTCAGCAGGGTTTCTGGTTGGTGGGTGAGCGTTCCCGGAAACGACGTGTGTTCACTGCTCTTGCCGATGGCGAGAGGCGGCAGCACCAGGACCGTGCCGGGAGAGTCGACATGCCGCTGTGCCCGGTCGATCAGGCCCCTGGCAATCATGGTGTCGGTGCCAAGCGGCAGGTGGGGTCCGTGCTGTTCCGTCGCTCCCATGGCCAGAACGGCCACGCATCTGCCACCGGCCAGTCGCTGCAACTCGGGAGAGGTGATGGTCTCCCAGGAGCGGAGGACAGCCATGTCAGACCATGGTGAGGCGGACCTCGCCAAGACCCTCGACGGCGCAGACGATGTCGTCTTCCTTTTCGACGAAGATGGCTTCGACCAATGAGCCGGTCAGCACGATCTGCCCGGCCCGGAGCCTGGTTCCGCGTTCTGCCAGGCAGTTGGCGAGCCATGCCACGGTGTTGAGGGGATGGCCCAGGCTGGCCTCCCCGAATCCCTCGCCCCGCGCCACGCCCGAGACGGTGGTGGTTGCCCGGAGTGCGGCGAGGTCAAGCGTCTGCCACTGGGCGACTTCCTCGCCTGTAACGATCAATTTCTGGAAGAAGTCGTCCGCCACCTTTTCCGCAGGCGCCATGTCCGCGTGTTCCGGAAGCCGCATCTCGGCCAGTTCGATCGCTGCCATGCAGGATTCGATACACCCGGCAACCGTCGTGCGGTCGTGTCCGCCTTCCCGTGGTTCCACATCCCTTCCCATGCGCACGGCAATCTCGCATTCGGCCACGGGGCTGGTCAGGTCGGAGGCCTCTTTGCGTGCCGGAGTGGTGTGATGGCTCGCGGCCAGCACGGCGCCAGCGCCCGGTTCGTCGAGACCCAGCATCTCCTGCATGACCTTCGACGTGCAGCCGACCTTCCATCCCGCCTGCTCCATTCCGCTGGCGGCACGCTGACGGATGACCTCGTCCTGGATCGCATAGCCTTCCTGCATCGTGACGGGCCGCAGGTCCGCAGGCAGACGCGGGACCGCGCCTCCGGCGTCGCGTGCCCTGATCAGCATGGCGGCGGCCTTCTCCACTTGCTGAGGTGTCATGCCGGTACTCCCCTGTGCCTGTGAATGTGTTGTGTGGCCGTCACTGTCAGCACCGAGCAGATCAGCATGATCGCGGCAAGGCGGAACAACCACACCACATGTCCCCCGTCCATGAGAATGCCGAACAAGGGCGGAGCGATGAAGGTGCCGGCATCCATGCCCAGGGTCATGAACGCGAACACCTTGCCGGTTTCCGAAGTCGGTGTCACCCGGCGCACGATGAGATCGCGCGAGGGCGTCACCACACCGGCGCCGAGGCCGGCGATGGCGATCAGGATGAAAATCGTGGCCGTGCCACCGGCGACGTCACCGATGAGGAATATGCACGCGGCGGCAATGACGAATCCGCCGGTCGCCGTCAGGTCGTGCCGGGTCGTGCGGTCGGCGATCACTCCGCCAATGAGGATGCCGAAGGCGGAAAACCCGAAGAAGACCGTCAGAGCGAATGTTCCCAGTGTCTCGGGAATGCCATGATGTTCGAAGAGCGATGCCGGCAGGAAACTGTCAAATCCCCAGTAAGCGATGGTTGTCAGGAAGAAGAAGGCGAAGCACATCTGAACCGGCAGTGTGAGGAGGATGGCTTTGCCTTTCGGGTCCCGGTCCCTGTCGCCGGCGTCGGTTCCCCTGCCGTCGACGAGAATGTCGCGATGCAGGGTCATGGCGGCAGCCACGGCGAATCCGGCGAGCCCCATGGCGATGAGAGCGCTGCGCCAGTCCCAGTAGAGAACCGCCAGCCCGATGATGGCCGGTGTCAGGGCGAAGCCCGCATAGCCGGCAAAGGTGTGCACGCTGAAGGCGCGCCCGAGCCATTGTTTCGGTACGCTGGCTGACAGGATCGTGTAGCCGCATGGATGGAACACGGTGTTGCCAAGCCCCATGAACGCGGCCCAGACGAGAAGCTCGGAGTAGCTCTGGCTGAATCCAAGTCCGATCACCGAAAGTGACAGCACACAGAGTCCGGCAATCAGGACATGGCGTGCCGGCACCCGGTCGGTGAGAATGCCGACGGGAACCACGGACACGGCTGATGTGATGGCCGTCACCGCCATGATGACCCCGATGGCCGTGTAGTCGATGGCAAAGTCCTCGACCCATGTGACGACGAGTGGTGGCACCACCATGACGATGAGATGATTCGTCAGGTGTCCGAGACTGACGAGGGCCACCACCCTGAGGGGACGCCGGTCCTTCATGCCTGGCGCCTGTGGGCAAGCCGCGAACGCCCGGAGGGGAGAAGCTGGGCGACGAGGACGCCGGTGATGATGAGAACGCCGCCGATCACGTGCCCGGTCGTCGGCGGGACGCCCTCCAGGGTGCGGATGGCTACCACCACGACAGGCACCAGATTCGAGTAGATCGAGGCAATGGTGACACCGACCCGGCTGACCCCCCAGTGCCAGGTAAAGAGGGAGAACGAGGCGGGACCCGCTCCCAGATAGAGGATAAACGCAATGGAACTCCAGCTGAGTTCGAAGCGGGTGTCGGCAATTCCGAGCCCGACGAGAACCGGCAGTGCAACCACCATGGCCAGGGCGCCGATCATGATGGTGATGGCTGTGATGCCGAGTTGCGAGAGGCCCGTCAGCCAGCGCTGGGCGCCTATGGAGTACCAGGTGAAGAGAGTGATGGCGGCAAGAATGAACAGTTCACCGCCCCGGATGGATCCGATCCCGCCTGCCGCTGATCCGAGGGCGGCGACCACACCCCCGGTCACAGCGATGACGGCACCGAACGCGACGCCCAGCGTGAGGGGAATGCCAAAGCCCGCCCGAGCCACAAAGGCGGCAACAATCGGAGCGGCGGCGGCGACGATGGAGGCCGGAACAGCTCCGGCATACTTCACGCCAAGGGTGAGAAGGACCGTCGAGACGGCGATGCCGGCACTCCCCAGAAGCAGGGCCGGTTTCCAGGGAACCCGGGCGAAAGGGCGTCCCCTGGACTGCAGGGTGAGAAAGGTCAGCAGGAATCCGGTAGCGGATAACAGCCGGGCCATGGTCAGGAAATAGGGATCCCACCCTGCAAGCAGGATGTCGGTCACGAGAAAGTGCGTCCCCCACACCGAGGTCCCCACCGCCAGCACGACGTTGCCGGCGGCCTTCTGCTTCACGGATACGGACGTCCCGGTGGACATCGAGCCGGTCATCCGGCCGCCTGTCAGCTTGAATAGGGCGGCAAGGTATGGCCGGCAGGCGAGAGCGTGAAGACCTCGAATCCGTCTTCGGTCACGGCGACAGAGTGTTCCCACTGCGCCGAAAGGCTCTTGTCCCGAGTCACCGCCGTCCAGCCGTCATCGAGGATCAGCGCTTCCGGGCGACCGAGATTGAGCATCGGCTCGATGGTAAAGAACATGCCGGGTTCGAGTGTGAGGCCGGTCCCCGGGTCGCCAAAGTGCAGGACATTGGGCGCATCGTGAAAGACGCGTCCGATGCCGTGGCCGCAGAACTCGTAGACCACCGAGCAACGCTGTGCCTCGGCATGACTCTGGATCGCATGACCGACATCACCGAGCCGGGCGCCCGGCTTCACTGCCTTGATGCCCAGCCACATGGATTCGTGGCACACCTCGCACAGCCGCGAGGCCTTCCTTCGGACATCCCCGACGTAGTACATGCGGCTGGTGTCGCCGTGCCAGCCGTCGAGCAGGACAGTGACGTCGATGTTCATGATGTCACCGTCGCGCAGCACCCTGCCGGAACTCGGGATGCCGTGACAGATCACGTGGTTGATCGAGGTGCAGATCGACTTCGGATAACCCCGATAGTTGAGCGGCGCGGGAACCGCTCCGTGATCGAGGATGAAGGTGTGGCAGAGTTGATCCAGGGTCTCGGTGGTGACACCGGGAACCACGTGAGGTGCGATCATGTCCAGCGTCCGGGCGGCAAGCGAGCCGGCAGCGCGCATGCCATCCATGTCCTCCGCGGAATGGATTGTCACGTGCGAATCGCTCTGACGACGCTTGAGCTGCATCGAAAAACTCCGGTGCCTGTCACGAAAGGCGGACCGGAATCCGCCGGTCGATCACGATATCTTCGGTGGTCAATCTACACGAATAGGCCAATGTCTCAACGCCCATGCCCGAGGCCCGTGTCACCGCAGCCGCGAATCCGGGATCGATGTCGCCGGCAATCGCAAGCGAGTCGCAGTCCATGCGCTGGACGCACCAGATCACGACAGCCCGGTGACCGGCCCTGGCAACCGACACAAGCTCCTCCATGTGCCGTGCTCCGCGGGTTGTCACCGCATCCGGGAATTCTGCACACGCCCCTCTACGCCGCATGTGACAGTTCTTGACTTCGACATAGCAGGACCCGCGCACGGGGTCGTCGAGCAGAAAATCGAAGCGTGAGTGGTCACCCCAGGCCACTTCGCGGCGCAGCGATCCGTAGCCGGCCAACTCGACGATGCCATCCCTCGAGATCGCCTCTTCGACAAGCCGGTTCGGCTTGCCCGTATGGCAGCCGACAAGCCCTCCATCGGCACACACGAGCTCCCAGGACCAGGCGAGTTTGCGCCCGCTGCCGGAGACATCCTGCAGCCAGGTCGTCATGCCGGGCTCCGCAATTCCAGTCATCTGTCCCGGATTGGCACAGTGCGCGGTGACGATACTGCCGTCATCCAGCCGGTGATCGGAAAGAAACCGCTTGTAGCGCTTCACCAGCGTGGCGCGTCTGAGCGGCGAGGCAAACCTCATGATGTCCAATGTCCCTCGTTCCGATTCTCGCACAATCACCCAACACGCTTCGCGCTCTGTAGACCATGGACGAACCAAGTACTTTCGTCTGTTCCAACGTGGCATGGTGCCCGTAAGAGCGCAAAGTCTGCTGTGTCAGATATGGGTCACTGGCATCAAGTCCATGCTGGCGAAGAGCGCTGCCTTCAGGCGGTGTGCCTTCGGTTATGACTGACGAAGATGCAGAGCCTGTCGCCGGATGCTCGCAAGAGGCGGTCGGAACCACGATTTCTTGCCGCCCTGCATGGTCGGTCCGGTCTCGTGAAGGCGGCTCCGTCCTTCTGTTTGCGATGTGGAAGCCTGTCGGTGGCAGTGAAGCACTCGACGACTTCGCCACCAGCCGCAACCGGAGCGCTCAAGTAGTTCCTGTATCTTGAGGTTCGTGCCGTCCCGGTGGTGTACGGGCAAACTGGACGGGGGTCAGCAACGGGATGATCTCGCGACCGTTCCTGCGGTAGATGGCGAAGTCGCTGTCGAGCGTCAGAATGACACTGTTGGCGTGCTGCTCGGCCATGCGCACGAGGCAGGCGTCGGCGAGTGACATGGGAACGTTGCGGTACTTCTTCAGCAACCGTGCTACATCGTGTGCTTGTTCAGCCAGAACAAGTGGCATCTCCACCACGCCACGTGCGACGAGGTCCAGCACGACAGCCTCGCCTCCGGAGAATGTCCGAACCAGAAAGCATGCTTCGGCAACGATCGCCTCGCAGGTGAGCAGGGGCGGCCTTGCGTTCGACCATTGCTCCACTGCCCAGTGATGGTACGCGTCGCGACGGTTCAGCAACGCAACCAGCGGTCCCGTATCGAGAATGATGCTCAACGGCCGAAGTTTCGCAAATGCTTCTTGTTGCAGGAAAGGTCCGAAGGGCCGGTGAATGCGCCCCTTGCATCAGCGGCAAGCGCCAGTGCGGACCCTTCCGGGTGCGGCTCGCACGCGGACAGGTAGACATCCAGAGCATCCCGAACGACAGCAGACTTGCTCATACGTCTGCTGTGGGCGATTTCGGCAAGCCGCAATGCAAGCGGGTCGGGCAGTTTCAGCGAGATCGTTGCCATGAATCCTCAGGATAATACCAAAGGCGCAACAGAATAATACCCCGACATGCCGTGGGTTGTCAGTCCGGCATCTTTCTGAACGCCCAGAGGGCTCTCAGCCATGCCGCTGGTTCAACGAGACCATGCTGTTCAGGGTGGTCCTGCTTCCAGGACGGTGCCGAACGTCATCAGGATGGATGATCCCGACGCGCCTGCACCCAACACGACGCATGCGGAGCAACAGGATCGTGTAGATGTGCCCTATCGAAGGAGACCGACAGCGTGGCGCCAGAAGGGCGGAACAACACGGCGCTCTTGGTCAGATAAGGCGGGTCCGGGCGTCGAGAGGGGTATCCCGGGCGGACTGCGGTCCGTCTGTTTCGTTCTCGGTAATCCATGCCGCATAGTCGGAAAGGCCCTGATGGAGCGTTCTCGGGCGCCACTGAACATCACCGAGGATGCGCGTAACGTCGTAGGCGCCCCAGGCACCCGTCTTCCGGGCCGAAGAGCCGATGACGTCGGCAGGACCGCCTGGGGCGGCCTCGTGCCATGTGGCGCCGGGCACAACCGAGCACACGAGGCGGGCGAGTTTGTCCAGCGTGGTCGGCTCGCCAGAGGCGATGTTGTAGACGTCGTGACGAAGGGCGGGAGCCGCCAGCAGGTCGCAGATTGCCCCGGCCACATCGGCGGCGTGGATGAAATCACCGACGCCGTCGGCGCCCGCCACGCTCCAGGTTTCTCCACGCAGGGCCTTGTGCATCATCACGTGGGGAGCGCAGGCAAAATCGCGCCCCGGTGTCGGTCGGTCCATTGGTCCGTAGACACTGGCCAGACGC
>JAJEBJ010000178.1 GCA_022822575.1 Alphaproteobacteria bacterium
GCCAACGGACATGGTGTTTCGCGTCTCGGCAGGCGTGGCTCGGGATACGGCTGCACTGCAATCGATGGCCCAGCCGGATACTCACATCTCCCTCGAGAACGTTCTCGGGAGCGATGCGGTTGCGGCCGTCGGCTACCAGAGCACGCGCGAAGCCTCCGGCATCGAGCTTCCGGAGTCCCGCATGATCGTCGTCTTCTCGGCCGGCATCACCGACAACACCTCCGTGGCCTTCGAGTGGAGGCGCGATGACGACTATGGAGGCGACAGCAGGGACCTGGCGGCTGCTCAGTTCACGGTCGAGTTCCAGGCCATGGCGGGGGAAGCACCGCAATGAAAGCCCTCATCTTCGCTAGTGTACTTGCTGCGGCCTCCCCCGACGCCGCCGCCACACCGGAACCGTCGGGGGCGCCCGATACCCGCGTCACGACGACGGAGAGCAGGTGCAAGAACATCGGACGCGGCCTCGCGTCCGGCGTGCAGATTGCGCGCGGCAAGAACATCGGCTTCGACGACTATCTGGCGCTGGCCGGCCTGCACTGGCCCGCCACCCTCAAGGAGCCCAGGGAGCTCGACCCCGTCGAGCGGATGACGGCCAACGTCGTCTTCGTGCTGTACGAGTGGCCCTTCGAGCTCGACCCGGACCGAGTGGTGGCGACCCAACTCGCCACCAATATGTGTCTCAAGCTCTTCGTGCGGGCACGGTGAGGAACGGGCAGTTCGCTGTTTTCGCTCTGATCGCGGCGCTCGTTGTCGGCGCGGTGGGGGCCGTCGTCGCCCTGTCCATGGGCGTCTTGGGCGCCAGCGAGTTCCCGGAGAGCCGTGCCGTCGAGATCGCCGAGGGCTACGCCGACCCGGTGAGCCGGCAGAGCGCCGTTGTGAAGTGCGGGATGAACTCCGAGGTGCGGCAGATCGTGTGCATGGCTGCCGAAGGGATCGCCTCCGCCAATCGCTTTGCCGATCACCTGACAGCGGTTGCGCACAGCCGTGGCATGCCAGGCGGCTGAGCGATGATCGTGATTCACGAGGAATGATGAAGGGCGAGACCGTCTTCGTCTACATGGTCATGGGTATGGCACTCGCGGCTTCCGCGTTCGCCGGCGCCGTGCCGGCGATCATGGGGGAGCTGTAACCGGATCGGGAGAGTTTATGGACCGCACGAGCTCTCCCGGCGCCGCCCCGGCCCGTTCCCTGTTGTGGGGCCGGGGCGGCCTTGGCTCGCCGGCGCGGTGCCGGCGATCGTGAGGCAGACATGAATCACATCAAGGTTCTTGCCCCAGACGTTGCCGGACGGAAGGCCGCGGGCGTCGTGCAAGTGAGACCACGCTGCATCCCCGAGGACGCCCCCGATGACGAGGTGGCGATGATGTTCGTGCCGTCGACTGACCGGGCCAGCACTGTGGCGAAGGACTTGGCGACGCTGCGCAAGGTGCCGCCAGCGGCGCGATTCGGTGCGTGAGTTGGGAGGCCTGATCTACGCAGCCGAGGTCGCCACGGCGCTCGCGATCATCGCCAGAATCGTGGCTTTGTGACGGAGCGGAGAATCATGGATCGCGAGGGAAACGGGCCCTTTCAAATACCCGTGGTCGACGACGAAGCGGACATCGAACCATTGATCGATAA
The DNA here is from genome assembly GCA_022822575.1 of Alphaproteobacteria bacterium. Classification (GTDB taxonomy): domain Bacteria; phylum Pseudomonadota; class Alphaproteobacteria; order SP197; family SP197; genus SP197. The sequence continues at coordinate 1,621 of JAJEBJ010000178.1, forward strand.
CCGGATGCGACTACGCATCCGGTCGGGGAAGTACCGGTGCCTCTTTTCCAGAGACGCCATCAAGGCATTGGTGATTCCGTCGAAAAACCCTTCCATCGGCGATCTGTCGGGTAGGGCACTGGCGCGCGCACCCTCGGGCAGAGGGTATCCAGACCTACCCTTACCATCGTCGAACGCTTCAACCGCAACGGTCACGGCGGCCTCTCCATGAGGGAGCGCTGGCAGGACCACGATGCCGACCGAAGGCGGGACGACGACCCGGTCCGCACGCAGGCATCCCGGCGAGGGCCCGCTCCTGGCGCGGGGACGCCGGGATGCCGTGCAAACCCGCCAGACGTGACCGTCCCCACCAATGGCCCTCCGGGGCTCGGACAAGCCAGTCCAGCAAGGCGAGTCACTCACCGCGGATGCGCTGTAGAGGCATCATACGGCGGACCGTCACAGCGGGAACGGCGAGAGGCGCGAGTACCGGAGGACGGTCCTCGATCCCCTTGCGAAGATTTGCTGCCGCCCAGGCTTGGCGCCCCCCTGGTAGCGCGGACAGATGGCGGCGCGATCCCGTGCCGCCGACGCGGTGCCGACCGGCATCGGTGTCGGTTGGCGGCCGGCATCGGCGTGTGCGGGAGACAACGAGATGACCGCGGCAGTGCGTCCGTTCGCGTGACGGTTCGGTTCTTACACCCGGAGTCATGCAATCCGACGCATAGCCGCAGAGTCGGCAGATACACGAAGGAGACGAGAAAGGCATGAGTGTGCGAACAGGCCTGTTGGCCGTGGCGGCGCTGTTTGTCGTATACGCCGCACTGTACTGGCATCATGTGATCGTGGCGGCGATGCCGCTCGATGCACAGATTTCTTATTTCGTCGGCTCCTGTGCGGCGATCTGCATGGCACTCGGGCTGCTGCTCTCGGCCCGTCCGCGCCCGGCGGAGAGCTCTTTCGGCGGCCTCGACCGCATGTACAAGCTGCACAAGTACCTCGGTGTCGTCACGCTGTTGCTCTTCATCGCACACTACGCGACCGTCCCGGGCGGGCCGGAGGGAGAGGTTGCGGCAACCGGCGCCGTCTCCGTCGAAGCCGGTGCGGAGCCTTCCGCATCGGGCGAACCCGCGGGCGTACAGGAGGAAGAAGAGCTTCCGATCGACCTGTTCGGCCTGATCGCGATGATCGGTTTCACGCTGCTGATCGTCATCACGCTGAACCGCAAGATTCCCTACCACCGCTGGATCGCGACGCATCGATTCATGGGGCTCTTCTTCATCGTGGTCGCCGCCCATGTCTTCATGGTGCTTTACGACGGCGAAGACATCCCCCTCCAATCTGCTCCCGGCGCGTTTCTCGCGCTCCTGCTGGTGGCCGGGCTCGCGTCCTATGTCTACAAGCAGCTGATCTATCCGAGCAGGCAGAAACACCCCTTCACCGTGGCTGCCGTCAACAGGCTCGAGCGTGCGACCGAAGTGGTGCTGCAACCGAAGGACCGGATGTTTTCGTTCGAGCCGGGGCAGTTCGCCTTCATCACCATCGATGCCGCAGGCTTCAGGGAGGCGCATCCCTTCACCATCTCGTCCGGCGCAAGCGAGGGTGTGCTGCGCTTCACGATGAAGGTGCTGGGCGACTACACCCGCAGGGTGCGCGACGACCTGACTGCGGGTGCCGACGCCGCCATCGAGGGGCCTTACGGACGCTTCAATCCGCTCAAAGATTCCCGGAAACAGGTATGGATTGCCGGAGGCATCGGCATCACGCCCTTCCTGTCCGTGCTGCGCACGATGGCGCCGGGGCATGGCAAGACCATCCGGCTCTACTACTGCGTGCGCCAGTCCAGGGAAGCGCTGTTCCTCGACGAGCTGCAGGCTCGGGCCTCTGAATTGGGCGGCATCACGATCAAGCTGTTCGACTCCGAGACCGGCGGGCGGATCGATGCGGCGGCGATCGAGAAGGACCTGGATGGAACGCCAGCCGAGAGGAGCTACTACCTGTGCGGCCCCAAGCCATTGGCCGCTGCCGTGTCGGCGGGGTTGGCGAAGCACGGGGTGCCGGCGCGGCGCATTCACACGGAAGAGTTCGAGTTCCGCTGAGATGCCCGAAGTCGCTGCGCGAGTTGCCCGGCGATATCGTCAATGCGTAATCAGCGGCGATCCCGTGTCCCGTCCGTCTGGGTCGTAAGGGTTGAGGCCGTCCCTCGGGGCGCCGGCGAACACGCCACCGGGCGCCATCGCAGGATCGATGCGAGCCGCCGTGGCGGCTGAATCGTTCCGTCGTCGGTCGCCAAGCGACCGATCCACTGCGGTTCAGACGACGCCGAACGCGAGCATCGCGTCCGCGACCTTCTTGAAGCCCGCGATATTCGCTCCCTTCACGTAGTCGACGTGGCCGCCACTAGTCTCCCCGTGGCGCACACAGGCGGCGTGGATGTCGCGCATGATCGTCCGCAGCGCCCCGGCCAGATCGTCCTCGTCCCTGTAGAGCCTGGCGGCGTTCTGGCTCATCTCCAGGCCGGACATGGCAACGCCGCCCGCATTGGACGCCTTGCCCGGAGCGAAGCAGATCCTGGCTTCCTGGAACGCATCGACCGCATCCGCCGAGCAGGGCATGTTGGCGCCTTCGCTGACCCCGACGCAGCCGTTGTCGAGAAGCTCCCTGGCGTCGTCGGCCGACAGTTCGTTCTGTGTCGCGCACGGAAGCGCCACCTCGCAGGGCACGCCCCAGGGCCGGGCATCGGGATGAAACTGCGAGCCGGGGAATTCGTCGATATAGGCCGAGATGCGGTTGCCCCGCTGCTTCTTGTGTTCCTTCACCCAATCGAGCTTCTCCTGCGTAATGCCGTCGGGATCGTGGATGAAGCCGCTCGAATCGCTAAGGGTCACGGGCTTGCCGCCGCTATGCAGAATGGCCTCCGCTGCATGAGATGCGACATTCCCCGACCCTGAGATCGTCGCCCGCTTGCCCTCGATCGCGTCTCCCCTGTGGCCAAGCATGTCTTCGAGGAAATAGACGGCGCCGTAGCCGGTGGCCTCAGGGCGCAGCAGCGAGCCACCATATTCCAGGCCCTTGCCCGTCAGCACGCCCTCGAAGGCGTTCGTCAGCCGCTTGTACTGGCCGAACATGTAGCCGATCTCCCGCGCGCCGACGCCGATGTCGCCGGCCGGCACGTCGATGGTGGCGCCGATATGGCGGTAGAGCTCGGTCATGAAGCTCTGGCAGAACTTCATGATCTCGTGTTGGCTGCGGCCCTTGGGATCGAAGTCGGCACCGCCCTTGCCGCCGCCCATGGGAAGGCCGGTGAGCGAGTTCTTGAAGGTCTGCTCGAAACCCAGGAACTTCAGGACACTCTGGTTGACCGAGGGATGGAAGCGGATGCCGCCCTTGTAAGGGCCGATGGAGTTGTTGAACTGCACGCGGTAGCCCCGGTTCACATGCAGCTCGTTTTTGTCGTCCGCCCATACCACCCGGAAGCTTATCACCCGGTCCGGCTCCGCCATGCGCTCGAGAACCTTGATCTTGGCATAGACCGGGTGTTCTTGAATGAAGGGAGTGACGCTCCTGGCGACCTCGTAAACCGCCTGATGAAACTCGGTTTCGCCGGGATTGCGGCTGGCGATCAAGTCCATGAATCCCGATAGCGTCACATGGCCTGACATTTCTGCCCCCAATTCCTTGAGTCACCGGCATCGGCTTCATTCATCTGACATTGGGTGAACCGGGCCCATTTCAACGACAGTCGCGTACTTGGGGTTGGGGCTGATGCTGCGGCTCTACCCCAGCGGCGCGCGCACCTTCACCCTGGAGAGCACGGTGCGCTGGCGCAGGTGATACGCCACCAGCGGAAACGCGGACGCCATGACCGTCTCCGAGGCCCGCACGCTCATCGTCGGGTACATCGAGTTGTCGAAGACCGACAACGGCACCCGCACGCCTGGCCACCCGACGGACGTCTTCGCAGCGGAGTTCCTCGAACTTCACGCCCGGCACTGAAAGCCCTCGACCGTGGAGTCCGACATCCGCATGCTCGGCGAGTACATCCAGCCCGCTTTCGGCCACGTGACCGTGGACGCCGTCTCGCTTGAGCAGGTCCGCGACTGGCTCGCCTGCTTGGCCGACCAGCCCGGAATTGCCAGCCCCGCCCTGCCGGTCCTGTCCATGATGATGCGCACGGCCGAGCCCTGGCGATACCGCGCCCAAGACACCGACTTCCGCCGGTACACGACACGCTACCGGGCTAAGCCGATGGACCGGTATCTGGCGGCGGAGTGAATCGCGCGGCTCAACGCCATGCTCACCCGCGACGAGTGCTGGCGCCCCCATATCGTCGCCATCGTTCGGTTGCTGATGCTGATCGGCTGCCGCCTCAGTGAAGTCGTCTCGCTCGAATGGGACTGGAATCGCGGCAAGTGCATCCACCTGCCCGACTGGAAGTCCGGGCCGCACCCGATCTGGCTGTCGATAATGGTCTGCAGCGACGGGAATTGGCCTCAGTTTCTCGATATCCGGGATCTCGCCGTGCAGCCACAAAGGGCTTGTGCCTGCGCGGAGACTCCAGTTGACCATCGCGCTCCCTCCGTCCAACCGAAGATGGAAGTCGGCGCCAAAATCCCGCCCGACGGAAGGGCGGTGCGCCCG
>JAJEBJ010000496.1 GCA_022822575.1 Alphaproteobacteria bacterium
GGGGCCTGGATTCGAGACCCCACTGGCCACGTGCACCTTTGTCGACCTCAAGCCCGGGGTCGAACACGAAGTGGAGATCCGTCCGAAGACCGCCGACGGAGAGGGCGACCCGCTGCCCATGACGGTCAATACGAACGAGACCGGTGACAGAGGCAACGTCATTCCATTCCCGAAGCGGTGACACCCGCAGTGGGGTCGATCCACCCGGTGGCCGGTCGTTCGCCTTGGTCCCGTGACGTCCTTCCTGCCGGCCTGGAGAACCCGACCACGTTGATTACCGCATCTGCTCAGGGTCGAAAGGAACAGAGCCGCGCACCGATCGAACCGGTCCGTCACAGAGTGCCGGCGACAAGAGATCGCCACTGATGGAATTGTGGATTCCGATCACCATTGCCGCGGCGTTCCTGCAGAACGCCCGCTCGGCCCTGCAGAAACATTTGCGCAGCAGGCTGGATACCGTCGGCGCAACCTATGTCCGCTTCGTCTACGCGGTGCCCTTTGCCCTTGCCTGGGTCGCCGTACTGTTCGTTGTTGGTGGCCACCCCATCCCGGTGCCCGACAGCACGTTCCTGGTCTTTGCCGGTATCGCCGGCCTGTCGCAAATCCTCGCCACCCTCTTTCTCGTGGCGCTCTTCTCGCTGCGGACCTTCGCCGCCGGCACAGCCTATTCCAAGACGGAAACCGTTCAGGCCGCCGTCATCGGTCTTCTCATCCTGGGTGATCCCCTGAGCGTCGGGGCACTGACCGGAATCGTCGTCAGCCTTGCCGGCGTGCTGATCCTCAGCATTGCGCGCGCCACCACGGACCCCCGGGAATTTTCCGGCCGCGCCATTCCCATCGGCCTCGCGTCCGGAGCGCTCTTTGCCCTGACCGCGGTGTCGGTGCGTGCAGCATCGCTGTCGCTGGGTGGCGACGGTTACCTCATGCAGGCCGCCTTCACGCTCCTCGTCGTCACCACCTGGCAAACCGTGATCATGACCGCGTGGCTCATCGCGCGGCAGCGGCAGGCCCTCGTCGAGGCCTTCCGCAGCTGGCGGGTCTCCGGGCTCGTCGGACTGACCGGCATGCTGGCATCGGCCTGCTGGTTCACGGCCATGACCATCGAGAATGCCGCCTACGTGCGTGCCCTGGGCCAGGTCGAACTGGTGTTCACCTTCATCGCCTCGCGGGTGATCTTCCGGGAACACACGAGCATCGCGGAGATCACCGGCATTCTGGCGATCGTCGCCGGGATCCTTGTCCTCGTCCTCGGACGCTGACCTTCCCGGAATCAGGCCGGGGCGCCGGCGACAAATCCCTCGCCCACATGGGTGGCCTTCCAGCATTCGAGCTGTTCGACGCCTTCGGTCATCCAGCGGACCAGATTGGGATGGTCACCCAGCGGCAGCTGTGCCCATTCATGAAGATGCATGGGCGCCGCCACGGCGATGTCCGCGATCGTGACGGCATCGCCGGTGAGCCATGGATTGTCCGCCAGGCGATCGTCGAGAATGCCGGCAAGCTTGTGGAAGTTGTCGGCCTCCCCGGCGAGCACGGCAGGATCGGTGGTATCGCCGAGCAGCGGCTTCACGCAATTCTCGACCAGATAGATGTAGCAGGAAGGGAACCATGAGGCGGCTTCCCACAGCAGCCAGCGATTGACGTCGGCACGGGCTGCGGGCTCCACGGGATAGCAGTCCGTGCGACCCGTCTTCTCGGCAGCGTACTGCAGGATGGCGTTCGACTCCCAGAGCACAAGGTCACCATCCCCGAGCGCCGGCAGGGCCGCATTCGGATTGATCTTCCGGAAGGCCTCGCCCGCCTGCTCTCCGGCGAAGTAATCAACCTTGGTGAGTTCGTAGTCAGCACCAAGCAACTGCAGACCGGCAAGCACCTTGCGGCAGTTCACCGTGATCGGATCAGCAAAGAGTTCCACCGTATCGTCCTCCACAATCATGGTTCCAGCAGTTCCATCGTGGCAGAATGGCCGGGGTTACGCCATTCATTGGGAACAGCATGATGACATATTCACCGGGCACCGGTCGCTTCAACTATCTCGGCGCTTCGGTGGAACCCTCCCTCTACCGCAACGGCAAGGTGCTGACCCGGCGTGACCGCGATGGCAGCGACGACCACTGGGTCGGCGTCGACCTCGAGGAGTACCCGATGCCCGTATGCGACGTCCGTCAACTCGATGCCGCGCAACGTCCGACTCTCGCGCGCAACGGGTTCTGCATGGCCCGAAGTCCCCTGGTGCGTCCCGATTTCGACTTTCTCAGCCACGATGAGGTGGTAGGTCGCTACTATCCGGAGTGCGCCGACATCGTGCGCGAGGCGAGTGGCGCATCCTTCGCCGCCGCCTTCGATCACAACGTGCGTTCGGCTGGCGGCAAGTCCAGCCGCAGCCGCATCAGGGGCGGCCAGGAGGTGCAGGGACCGGCGCATGTCGTCCACGGCGACTATACCCTCACCAGCGCACCGCAGAGACTCCGCGACCTGACGAGACAGCCGGGTGAGAACGACACTCTCGCCACGGTGATTGCCGATGGCACGTCGCTGCTCGACAGGGACGAGGTCGAGTGCGTTCTCGCCTCCGGGCGGTTTGCCATCATCAACATATGGCGCAACGTGAGGCCGGAACCGGTCGCCACACACCCCCTGGCGCTGTGCGACGCAGCCAGCGTGAACCCGGACGATCTGGTCGTCTTCGAGATTCACTACGCGGACCGCATCGGAGAGAACTACTTCGCCAGGCACGCCGATGCCCACCGGTGGTCCTTCTATTCGGCACTCACCCGTGACGAGGTCCTGATCCTCAAGCAATGGGATTCGGACGGGACGCTCGCGTCGTCCGGAGGCCAGCGCGGAGACGGCGACGCGACCTCCACCTTCAGCTTTCACAGTGCCTTCGAGGACCCATCGACACCGGATGACGCACCCGACCGCTGGAGCATCGAGGTCCGCTGCGTCGCGCTCTGGTCCTGAGCCTGGAGGAACGTTCCATGATTGCCCCTGAAGGACGCGTCATCATGGTGTCTGGCGCCAACCGCGGGATCGGCCGCGCCATCTGCCTGGGTCTGGGCGAGGCCGGCGCCAGCGTGGTCGTCGCCTCGCGCACCGAGGAGGATCGGTCGGAGGGCACCCAGTACGCGCGGCTCGGGTCGGGCGACATCCACGACACGGCGCAGCAGATCACCGCCCGGGGCGGCAAAGCGCTGGGGGTGCGCTGCGACGTGGCGAATGCCCAGGACATCCAGGACATGGTGGCCGCCGTGCTGGACCATTTCGGCCGCATCGACATTCTGGTGTCCAACGCGGGCATGGACTGCGAGTCGCCGGTGGTGGACCTGGACGTGGACCTGCTGGACCAATGCCTGGCGGTGAACGTGCGCGGGCCGCTGCTGCTGTGCAAGTACGCGCTGCCGGCCATGATCGCCCA
>JAJEBJ010000046.1 GCA_022822575.1 Alphaproteobacteria bacterium
CGTGTCGGTGCGAGTCGCAGGCACTTGTCGCGGAAAGCAATCTCCATTCCCACGATCCCACGGGCACGAGGAAAGAAGATGCGGGAGAATCGCTTCACCGGTACGTGCCGGAAATCGCTGGCAACGCAAACCTCGACCACGTCCTCCTGATCTGCGCTCGCAAGGCGACGCAAATCTGCCAGCGAGGTGCAATCGATCCAACCCCTATGCCGGGCCGAGCCGTTTCGACGAACACAGAACCAGGTCGCACCAGCGGGAAGCTGTTGGGAACTCAACGTGACTTCGTTCCGCCAACCACACTCTCGTCGCGAGTCGGTGTGCCGTCCGGGGTTGAAATCAGCAAGGGTTGAATAATCTCGGCAACAAATTCAGCCCGACCACCTACGCCCGCCTTCGCATAGAGCGAAGTGGCCTGCAAACGGGCGGTGCTTTCCTTGACACATCGCGTTCTGGCAATCTCCGAGAACCGGTATCCCTTGATGATGAACCATGCGACTTCCTTCTCGCTGGGAGTAAAGTTCCACAGGTCCATCTGCTTGTCGATGTTGGCTGCAAGCGCGGTAGACAAAAGCCGGTTCCGACGTTCCTCACGATTCAGCCGCATGCGCATTCGACGCAGATCCCGGAGACCTGTGACCAACGCCACTGACACGCCGACGAACACAACGAACTCGACAAGAAAATGGAAGGTGCCATACCCCTCCTCGTACAACCAGTCGGCAACGATGTCGTAGACGAAGAACAGAATCGCTCCCACAAGTGCTGCGAGCGAAAGAATGCGTTGAAGGATGATGGATCGGGCTCTTGCCTTCATGCCACTGATTGCCGGTTCAGACCCGCAGCTAGTGATGCCGTAGTCGAAGGAAGCCTACACCAACATCCCATATGCTTCGCCATGTTGTCTCAGGAACTTCACTTAAGATGCATGATGCTAAGCAACTGACCCCGCGGGTGATAGTCGAGGAATCAAGTGCTTGTGCAGATTATCTCACCAGAGGAACCGATTGCTGAAGCCTGGATTGATTCCATCGGATCCCTCAACCTTCGCCAGAGCCAGGGACACTATCGAGCATGTCTCCGGGATGTGCCGACTTCAGGGGCTCAACACGACTTCCGGCCGATATCGCCGCCCCGCTTGTCAGCTTCCACGGTAGGTGGTGTAACCCCATGGGCTTGCGAGGAGAGGAACGTGCCAGTGGCGTGACATGTCGGTGATGTGGAAGCGTACCGGCACCTGATCGAGAAATCCCGGAGTCGTCCCTCTTGAAGCAAAGTAGGCACCGATACCGAAGACGATCTCGAAGTGACCCTGGCGCACCGTGTCCATGAGTGGCTGATCGGTGCGGCCGTCATCATTGGTGACCGCTGAGGCAATCTCTCGGCGTTCGTTGCCAACGATCTCGAAGAGAGTGATGGCGACCCCGCCGGCCGGGTGTCCCGATGCGGTATCAAGAACGTGAGTTGTCAATCCCGGCATTGCCCTTCCCTTCCTCGTCACAGAAAGCCCGCGCTGCTGGACACATCCAACGCGGGTGTTACTTTTGCAGGGTCCACCATGCAACGAAAGTTCCCCTTGCCACCAGACGCACCCTATCCCCGAGACATGACTGGCTACGGCGTCATGCCGCCTGATCCGGCCTGGCCGGAGGGCGCCCGTCTCGCCGTGCAGTTCGTCATCAATTACGAGGAAGGTGGCGAGAACAGCGTGCTTCACGGCGATGCTGCATCCGAGGCCTTCCTCTCGGAGATCGTGGCTGCGACGCCCATTGCAGGCATGCGTCACATGAGCATGGAGTCACTGTTCGAATACGGCAGCCGGGTGGGTGTGTGGCGGTTGTTCCGGTTTTTCCGGGAGCAGGCGATACCGGTCACCGTCTTCGGCGTCGCCATGGCCCTCGAACGTAACCCCGAAGTGGCGGAACGGGCGATGGAGGCCGACTTCGAGATCTGCTCCCACGGCTATCGCTGGATCGACTACCAGAAGGTGGGGGAAGACGAGGAGCGCGAACACATGGAGCGTGCTATCGCCATCCAGACGAAACTGACCGGCCAGCGGCCGCTGGGGTGGTATACAGGGCGGACCAGCCCCAACACGCGCAGGCTCGTCGTCGAGGAAGGCGGTTTTCTTTATGATGCCGATGATTACAGCGACGAGCTCCCATTCTGGACAACTGTCGGACAAAGACAGCATCTCGTCGTTCCCTACACACTCGATGCCAACGACATGCGCTTCGCAACACCTCAGGGATTCAACTCCGGAGACCAGTTCTACACGTACCTCAAGGACAGCTTCGATGTGCTATGGCAGGAGGGTGGCAGAATGTTGTCGATTGGCCTGCATTGCCGCCTCGCCGGTCGTCCCGGCCGCTTCGGCGCCCTGAAGCGCTTTGTCGACCATGCACGCCGCCACGAGGGAGTCTGGTTCTGCAGACGCATCGACATCGCCCGTCATTGGCGGACACGGTTCCCGCCACCCACCGAAGGGGGCGAATGACGTGTCGACGTTCACACTCGAGGAGATCAATCGAGCCAGTGCTCACGCATTCACGTCGATGCTTGGTGACGTCTTCGAAGGTTCTCCGTGGTTCGCCCGGCGCGCCCATCTCCATGGCCCCTTCACATCGCGTGCGGCGTTGATCCGCGCCATGACACGGGTCCTCGAAGAAGCGCCCGAAGAGGAACAACTCGCCTTCATTCGTGCGCATCCCGATCTCGCCGGAAAGGCGGCAAGGGCGCGTGACCTTGAGCCCGATTCGACACGCGAACAGGCGAGTGCCGGGCTCGACCGCCTGTCGGAGACAGACTTCACACTCTTCATGGATCTCAACCGCAGGTATCGGGAAAAATTCGGTTTTCCTTTCATCATCGCGGTCCGAGATCATACACTCGACGGCATCATCGAGGCTTTTCAGCGGCGGCTCGGAAGTGATCCGCAGACCGAGAGGGCGGAGGCACTGGCCAACGTCGAGCGGATTGTCAGCCTGCGCATCGCGCAGAGAGTCGGAGAATAGGCGCCATGGAAACCGCCATTCTCGACTGGGCCAATCTCGTCATCCGCTGGACGCATGTCATCGTCGGCATCGCCTGGATCGGCACATCCTTCCTCTTCA
>JAJEBJ010000276.1 GCA_022822575.1 Alphaproteobacteria bacterium
CCTCGCACATCTGGCGGGCGCGGAACTGGTTCTCGGCCGTCAGCACCTGCGCCGTGGGTCCATGGGCGACGAGTTCTCGCGCCAGCATCAGCGTACGGGGGAAGTGAGCCCGCACCGTGTCGAAGTCGTGCAGCGCGGCAAGCACCGTGCGGCCTTCGCCGTGCCAGCGCCGCACCACACCGATCAGGTCCGCCACGGTTCTCGCGTCGATGGCCGTGAAGGGCTCGTCAAGCAGGACGAGCCGCGCGTCCTGCAGCAGCAGGCGGGCAAAGAGTGCACGCTGTACCTGCCCACCCGACAGCGACCCGATCGGGCGCTTCTGGAAACCATCCAGTCCAACCGCGGAAATCGCTTCGGCAACGCGCGCACGGTGGTTGGCCCGCAAGCCCGCAAAGCCGCCGATCTCCCGCCAGAGCCCCATGCTCACGAGGTCGGCGACCGTGATCGGGAAAGACCGGTCGACGTCCGATTGCTGCGGCAGGTAGGCGATCTCGTTCCGCGTGAGTCCGCCGAAGGCGATCCGGCCCTCCAGCGGGCGGAGTGCACCGATCACTCCTTTCAACATCGTGGATTTGCCGGCCCCGTTCGGTCCGACCACGGCTGTCAGGCTTCCCTCGGCGATCTCACCCTGCAGGCGATGCACGGCCGGATGCCGGTCGTAGCCCAGGGTCAGGTCCTGAAACTGGAGGACGTAGGTCACGGAACCCCCGGCGTGGACGTTGCCCAGAAGAATGCGCCCCAGAGCACGGCAACAATCAGGGCCACGCCGACAAGCCGGGAGCCGGCACCGAGCGGCAGCAACCGAAGTGATTGGGAATACCAGGACTTCATGCCAATGCTCTCTGTCGAGTGGTGGCGGTCAGGTCCTGCCGCCGCGACGGTCCATCCGGACACGGGATTTCCATGGGTGCAGTTCCCCGTGTCCGCCTATGCCGCATCAGTTGCTGCGCACTCGGCGCACATGCCCTCGACCTCAATCGTGCGATGCGTTGCGACGAAACCGAGGACAGCGGCATCCTCGGCAAGCAATCCTGCGATCCGCGGATCCTCAAGCTCGACCGATGTTCGGCAGCCACTGCAAATGAAGAAGAGGCAATCGTGATCACGCTCGGGATGGACGCACGGGACGTAGGCGTTCAGGCTCTCGATTCTGGAAACGAGACCCTGTTCCATCAGGAAGTGAAGCGCCCGGTACACAGTCGGCGGTCCGACCGGGCGCGAATCTCTGAGTTTGATTGCCTCGATCAGCTGGTAGGCGCTTGTCGGCTCACCGCTGGCCCAAAGCAACTCCAGGACACGCCTTCTCAACTCTGTCATCTGTACGCCGCGTTCCTCGCAAATCGATTCCGCCAGCGCGATCCGCTCGGGCTGCGAGTGTTGCCCACGGCAATCCGGATCGATGCAGGGCCGGGGTCGGGTTGACGGTCTCGTCATCTCCTGAACTCACCTGGCAGGACGGGATCAAAACGTTATAACGTTCCACCTCAATTGACAAGGTGCTTCGCCCCCGGGGAGCAAGCCAATATCGATGGAGGACTGGCCCACGGCCGCTGCAGTCTTCGAGAAGCGGAAGTTGACGCCATGGGCACCGGCTCGCATGCACATCGTCGCCCGCGCCGCTCGTTGCGCGTCGCCTGCCGCAGGCTTCGGCGCAACCTGACAGTGCCCGAGACGCACGCTGAACGCGGGGCTGGCCCCGACGCAACGCGACAGTCAGCCGCCTTGATCGGAATGGGCGTGCCGTGTCGCCCGCGCGGTCGCACACGTTGCCGGCGACTGGTAGACTGCGCCTCGGCAGGTGAAGGTCAGGGCATGGCGACGAACGACCGCGAGGCGGCCCTCAAACGTCTCTACGACGACGTCCATGGCGCCTCGATGTTTCCGTTCTGGGCAACGACGACGAATGTCGATCACGACGAGGTACGCCAGTTGATGGCGGTATCGAAGGCGGTCGCCCATGTCTGGGACTACGAGGACGTCATCGAGCCGTTGCTCAGGCGTTCCGCCGATCTCGTCTCGATGTCGGATTCGGAACGGCGTTCCCTCATCCTCGTCAACCCCGGCCTCGCGCCGCGCCGCGCCACGGTGACGACCATGTACACCGCCTACCGCCTCAATGACCCCCGCGAGGTCATGCCGCCTCACAGGCACTCTCCCAACGCCATCCGCTTCGGGCTGACGGGTGCCATGAACTTCACCGGTGTCGAGGGGGAGGACATCGTCTTCGGCCCCGGCGACATGGTGCTGACGCCGCACGACACCTGGCACAACCACGGCAACATGGGTGACGAGGCGGCCGTGAATCTCTCGGTCCTCGACCTTCCCCTCGTCGAGACCATGAACGCCATCTACTTCGAGCACGACTATCGGGAAGACGACACGCCCACAAACCGGCAGACGGCGCGGTACGGGCCCGAGTATTCGCGGGAGATCTATGGCCGTGGCGGTCTGAGGGCGTGCTTCGTCGACCACATGCGGGGAACCGGAATGGCGTCGCCGATGTACGTCTACCGCTGGGAACCGATGCGGGAATTCCTCGAGGAGAGCATCGGTCACGATGGCGACCCCCGTGACGGCCTCAAGGTCGAGTACGTCAACCCGCTCGACGGCGAGCCCGTGTTCCGCACCATGACCTTCTTTGCCCAGATGTTGCGTCCGGGCGAGCGCACCCTGCCCCTCAGTCAGACGGCGAGCCAGCTGATTGCCCCCTTCGAGGGTGGTCCGGGTCACTCCATCATCGACGGCGAGCGCCACGACTGGCGCCGGTTCGACACCCTTGCCGTGCCAGGCGGCAGCTGGGTGGAACATGTCAACGAGACATCGTCGGCGATCGTGCTCTTCGTTGCCAGCGACGAGCCGGCTCTCAGGCGGCTCGGCTTCTACAAGCGCTGGGGCCGGACGGCCGACGGCGAAACCGTGCGTCTCGATCCATGACCGTGCGCCGCGTTGGACATATCGACTGCCCCGGGGGCGGACAGGTCTGGATCGATGGCAGCATCCTCTATGTCGGTCACATGCGCCCACCCGCCGGCACCTCGATCTGGGATGTCAGCGATCCGGCCCGGCCGCAGTGCCTGGCGACCATCGAGCTTCCCCAGGGCATGCATTCCCACAAGGTGCGGGTCGCCGACGACATCATGATCGTCAATCACGAACGGCTCGGCAGCGTGGACGGGGTGCCCGAGGGTGGTCTGGCGATCTGGGACGTGGCGAATCCCCGCCAGCCGCGCCTGGTCACCAAGTGGGTCACGGCGGGCAGGGGAGTGCACCGCTACGATTTCGATGGCCGCCACGCGTACATCTCCCCCACGGTGGAGGGCTATGTCGGCAACATTGTCATGATCCTGGACCTTGCCGATCCGGCCCGGCCCGAGGAGGTCGGGCGGTGGTGGCTCGAGGGTCAGTGGCAGGCCGGGGGCGAGGCCTATCCCTGGTCGAACTACGTGCCGCCCCGTTGCCACCATCCCTTGAGGACGGGATCACGTCTCAACGTCAGCTACTGGCATCACGGCTTCTTCATTCTCGACATCTCCGACATGGCGAGGCCACGCCTCGTCTCCGGACGCAACACCAGCCCGTCGTTCCCGCATCCCACGCACACCTGCCTGAGGATGCCCATGAAGCTGAAAGGGCGCGACATCATGATCGTGGCCGACGAGGATGTGGCCAAGCTCTATCCGGCGGCGCCCGCATTCACCTGGGTCTACGACATCAGCGATGAAGGCAATCCCATTCCCGTCTCGACATTCCAGGTCGAAGGGGTCGATGCCGACGGCGAGCCCCAGCAGCCGATGACCGGATGCCATCAGCCCAGCGAACGCCTGACCGGCACGACGGTGGTGCCGTTTGCCTGGTTTGCCCAGGGACTGCGCCTGGTGGACTTTGCAGATCCCTACCGGCCGCGGGAGGTGGCACACTATCTGCCCGAGCCGCCACCGGGAGCGGACCGCGCCTCCTCCAACGATGTCACCATCGATGATCGCGGTCTCATCTATCTCGTCGACCGGCAACGCGGTGTCGACATCCTCGAGACGACCGTCTTCTAGATGATGACTGCCCCTCGTCCCTGCCATCCTTCATGCCTGGCCCGGAGGCGGGCGTGAGCATCGCCGCCGTCATCGGTCTGGGCACCATGGGCGCCGGCATCGCCGCAGTGCTGGCACGGTCCGGCATGACCGTCAGGGGCTTCGACGTGAGTGCCGGAGCCATCGAGGCGACGCGCCGGAAACTGCCTTCCATCTCCGGCGTGCTCGACGATCTCGGTGTTCCGGCAAGGGGGTCGGCGAGCGATATCGTGTTGACGGACGCCCTGGAAGACGCAGTCGCCGGTGCCGATCTCGTGATCGAGAACGTGCCCGAAGAGATCGGTCTCAAGCGCGCGGTTCTGGCGGAGGTTGCCGGCCTGGTGTCCGGGAGCTGTGTCCTTGCATCGGACACATCGGGAATTCCCATCTCCAGACTCCAGGAGGGCCTGCCTTCGCCTGAGCGGGTGGTGGGCATGCACTGGTCCAATCCGCCCCATATCATCCCCGTCGTCGAGGTTGTTGCCGGCCACGGGACGTCGGCCGCCACGGTCGATTGGATGATGGCGACCGTGCGGCGCCTCAATCTCATCCCGGTGCGCGTGAAGCGCGATGTTCCGGGTTTTGTCGAGAACCGCATTCTCTACGCCGTCATGCGCGAAGCTCTTGACCTTGTCGAGCGCGGCGTGGTCGATGCGGAAGATCTCGATACCTGCGTCAGCTGGGGGATCGGCTACAAGCTGTCGGTGGTCGGCCCGATGAGTCTTCTCGACATGGCGGGACTCGACATCTATGGCTCTGTGGCGAGCTATCTCAATCGTGATCTCTGCAGCCGCGACGACGTCAGCCCGTGGGCGGAAGAGAAAATCGCGAGCGGCCGGCTTGGACTGAAGACGGGAGAGGGAATCTACGCCTATCATCAGGATGAAGCCGCCTCGCTCGGGGCTGCGAGGGCGCGGCGCCTGGTGGCGGTGCGCCGCGCGCTTGACGCATCAGGGGAGGGCGGGCCATGAACTGCCGCAAGTCTCTCTTCATCACGGAAACGGTCCATTCGGAAGCCGGTCACGCCGCCCCGGAGCCGGTGACACGCGTCGCCGCCATCGCGGTCCTCGACAACCCTGCGGCCGGGCGTTTCGCGACCGACCTTGCCGATCTCGCGGACATCGGCCTTGCATTCGGCGAGGCCTTTGCCGCCGCCGCCGTCGACATGCTCCGCCGTGCGCCTGTCGCCTACGGCAAGGCGGCCATCATCGGCGTCCACGGCGAGGTGGAGCACGCCGCCGGCATCCTTCATCCCAAACTGGGCAAGCCCATGCGCGCCGCCTGCGGCGGTGGCGAGGCGCTCATCCCTTCGGTTGCCAAGGTGGCGTCGGCCGGCGCCGCCATCGATGTGCCGCTCGCCCACAAGGATGAGATCTGGTCATTCAACGAACTCGACACGATGACGGTCATGGTCGCGGATGCGCCGCGCCCGGACGAGATTCTGGCCGTCATGGTGTTTTCGGATGGCGGACGTCCGTCTCCGAGGATCGGCAGCAGCCGTGCCGTCGTCTAGCGCGGATCGCGCGATGGTGGGAGATCTCGTCGATCTCGATCGCTATCCGATCGCGGACATCGCGTCCCCTGAAGCGGTCGCAATCGTGCGCGAGGGACGCCAACGCCTCGCCGCAGACGGTGTCTTCACCATGCCCGGTTTCCTTCACGCCAAGGGAATCGCGGCCATGGAAGAAGAGGCCGACAGACTGTGTCGAGACGGGTTCCGGCGGCTGGACCACCGCAACGCCTTTCCATCTGGCATGGGCGAGAAGACCCGGGTCAGTCTTGTCTGCGCGGGCTTTGACCAGATGCCTCGCGAATCACCGCCGCACCGCCTCTTTCTGTGGGACCCTCTCACGCGGTTCGTGTCGGAGGTGCTGGAACAGCGTCCCTACTACCGCAATGCGGATGCCATCGCATCGTGCATGGTGAGCGAATACGCGTTGGGCGACGAGCTGGGATGGCACTTCGATTCCAATGACGGTGCGGTCACCATCATGCTCCGCCAGGCGGGTTCCGGTGGCGCATTCGAGTACATTCCCGACATCCGGCATCGCGCGGATCTTCCGTCCCTCATCGATGACCTGCTGGCCGGCCGCTCTCCGCACGTGCGGGAACTCGATGTCCTGCCGGGGACGCTGACGATCTTCAACGGCCGCCGCGCGCTCCACCGGGTCGCACCTGTCCGTCGCGCGCCGTCTCGCCGCATGCTGACGCTGAGTTACGAGCCGGAGCCCGGCCAGCTCTTCAGCGACGAGATTCACATGCGCTACTTCGGCCGCCGCCAGCCACTGTCCCGCGGGAACGCGACCGGCTGATTCCGGACCAGTTACCACAGGCTCCTTCCAAACGCGCCGGGTGGCGTGTCTTGCAGGAGCCGCCTGACTGTCTTCCACGTGTTTGTCGACTGATGGTGCACTGCGCGCCGTATGCGACGGTTCGTCACGACGCTCCGGAATTCGTAGCGCATGGCCACTGAATGGCCTGGTTCCGGAATCCTTCGGCAAGTCCGGTCATGACCGCGTGCGTCGCGTCACCCAGCCGCGACTCGCGCCGGGACGCAAGGATCAGCAGATTGGTGTCAACGGCGATCACCGCGTTCCGGGATCGCCGTAGATCACTTCGCGCAACCCTGGCCAGGAATACTGTTCCAGCGGATCGCTCGCGTCCGGATTCCCCGTTCTGAGATCGGGCAGCTTGTACTCGTGGTCAGGTGCTCCAGGCGCAAGTGCGCGGCGAAGACCGTCCTCGACCACAGCGCGCAGCGGGCGTCCCGTTTCCCTGGCGTGACGCTTGGCCCGCGCCAGCAGTTCATCGTGAATGTCCCGCGTCGTCTTCATCGGTCTAAGTTACCCATACTTTCCGGTATGGGTAAGACAACTCACAAACTGCAATGCCATTGGCAGCAGAGCTCGGACCGTTGCCGCAACCTGAAGGAAGGGAACATCAACATGGCCGGTCACGACCTTCCGGGGACGCTGCATGACCTGGAGAA
>JAJEBJ010000217.1 GCA_022822575.1 Alphaproteobacteria bacterium
GGCAGTGTGATCGGCACGACACTTGGTTCCGCCCGTGTCCGCTATCCAATGGTGCGCAGCAGCGTGCTGGACGGGGGCCCCGGCAGTCATCCCGAGCGTCGAGGTCTCGATCCCTTCGTGCGGGTGACCTGGGACGAGGCACTCGATCTCGCTGCCTTGGAACTCGACCGGGTGCGACACTCATACGGCAACGAGGCAATCTTTGCGGGTTCCTACGGTTGGGCCAGCGCGGGCCGGTTTCACCACGCGCTGGGACAGCTTCATCGTTTCATGAATTGTCTTGGTGGCTATACGCGTAGCGTTGGAACCTACAGCTTCGGTGCCGGCCTTGACATCACGCCCCATGTGGTGGGCAGCTTTCGCAAACTGATGTATCGCCAGCCAACCATGGCCGATGTGCGAGATTACGGCGAGCTGGTCGTCATGTTCGGCGGAGTTAGGCCCGAAAACACCTGGATTGGTTCGGGCGGTGTCGGTAGGCATCGCATGCGGGGCTTGCTTGCCGATTGCTCGCGGGCCGGAGTCGCGTTCGTCAACATCGGACCCTTGCGTGACGATACGATGGCCGCACTCGACGCCGAGTGGGTGGCACCGCGGCCAGGCTCGGACATGGCAATCATGCTGGCGCTCGCCCACACGCTGATTGTGGAACATCTGTGCGATCAGTCGTTTCTGCAGCGCTACACGGTAGGTTTTGAGCGCTTTCAGGACTACCTGTCCGGACACGCGGACGGCGAACCTAAGACAGCCAGTTGGGCGGCGGCCATCGCCGGGATTGATGCCGAGTGGATTCGCCAGCTGGCTCGACGGATGGCGGCGGCGCGGACGTTGATTAGTTGTGCGGTCAGCCTGCAACGTGCTGATCACGGCGAGCAGCCGATCTGGATGACCATGGTGCTCGCCGCCATGCTGGGCCAAATCGGAGAGCGGGCTGGCGGCTTTGTCCTTGGCCTTGCGTCGGACTGTTACATCGGCACGCCGGTTCACGACATTTCCTGGCCTGCCGTGCCTCAAGGCCACAATCCCGTCGAGGCCTTCATTCCCGTTGCGCGCATTTCAGACATGCTTCTCGGGCCCGGGGAGGCATTCGACTACAACGGTTCGCTCTACACCTATCCCGACATCCGTCTGGTCTATTGGGCAGGAGGCAATCCTTTCCATCACCATCAGGACCTCAACCGGCTCATCGAAGCCTTTCGCCGGCCCGAGACGATCATCGTCAACGAGATTTCGGCGACCGCGACGGCACGTCATGCCGATATTGTGCTGCCAACGACGACAGGGCTCGAGCGCGAGGATATCTCAGTGGTCACGACCGACGGGACTCTCACGGCCATGCGCAAGGCTATCGATCCGGTTGGCGAGTCGCGCGACGACTACGACATCTTCCAGGCACTTGCCGAGCGCCTCGGGGTCGTCGAGAGCTTCACCGAGGGACGCTCGTCCGAGGAGTGGCTCTCTTGGCTGTGGCAGGGATGTCAAGAAGCCGCGGCATCGAATGGGCATGCCTTGCCTGCACTCGAGGAGTTTCGTGCATGTGGGATCATTGAGTTACCGGATGCCGCGCCGAAGGAGGGCTTCTTTGACGCCTTTCTGCGCAATCCGGACGAGGCGCCCCTGGACACACCCAGCGGTCGAATCGAGATTTTTTCGAAGACCGTTGCGTCGTTTGACTACGACGACTGCCCTGGTCATCCGGCGTGGCTCGAGCCGTTCGAATGGCTCGGTGGCGTTGAAGCCGGCACAGACGTGTTCCACCTCGTTTCGCATCAGCCTGGCACTCGGCTTCACGGGCAACTCGACGATGGTGACGTGAGTCTGGCGCGAAAGATCGCAGGCCGGGAACCAGTCACACTCCATCCCGAGGACGCTGCATCGCGAGGCATCAGCAGCGGCGAAGTTGTTCGCCTCTACAACAGCCGCGGCGCGTGCCTGGCGGGCGTTCGTCTCAGCGACGCCGTGCGGCGTGGTGTCGCCGTGCTGGCGACGGGTGCATGGTACGACCCGTTCGAGCCCGGTATCGTCGGGACGCTCTGCAAGCATGGCAATCCCAACGTGCTGACGGCCGATGTCGGCTGCTCGAAGCTCTCGCAGGCGTCTGCGGCCATGAGCTGTCTTGTTGGGATCGAACGCTGGACGGGTGAGCCATACCCCATCACCGCTCATCGCCCACTTGACTGAATGGTGGCCCGCGTGTGCTGACTGAGGAGCCGACTGGTGAAGATAAGACAGATCGAAGTGTACAACGTGGCCTTGCCTTTCTGGGGGGAGTTTCCGTGGTCGGGCGGAACGATCGATCGCGCCGAGACAATGATAGTCCGCCTGTGCTGCGACGGGGATGTTGAAGGCTGGGGTGAGGCGAGCCCATTCGGCAGTGCCTACCTCGTCGGATACGCGGGCGGCGTGCTGAGCGGCCTCCAGGAACTGGCGCCCATCGTCATCGGCCAGTCGGCGACCGAGCCCGAACTGCTCTATCACCTCATGGACAGCGCCATGCGCGGTCACGAATTCGTCAAGACGGCGATCGACCTCGCCTGTTGGGACGTGCTCGGCAAGGTTTCCGGCCTGCCGGCCAGCCACCTTCTCGGCGGCCACTTTCCGGGCCCCACCCGCTGCGTGACAGGCATTCCGGTCGGCACCCCCGATGAGCAGATCGCGATGATCCAAGCGGCGCGTGCCAATGGAATTGGCGTCTTCTCAGTCAAGCTTGACGCCGATGCCGGGGCCAACGTCGCCCGCCTCGAAGCCGTCATGGATGAAGCGAGGCCCGATGAAGACGTCTATGCCGATGCAAATCGCGGCATGATGCCTGCCCAGGCGCTACGCATGCTGCGCGGTCTGCCGACCGCGGATGTTCTCTTCGAGCAGCTTTGCGCCACTTACGAGGATCAACTCGCAGTTCGACGCCAGACTCATCACCCGATGATGCTTGATGAAGTGATCGTCACGCCTCTTGACATGTTGCGCGCGGTTGCCGACCGGGCCGGTGATGCGCTCAACCTCAAGGTGGGTCGTGCCGGCGGCCTGACCCGTGCCCGCCGTATCCGGGACATTGCCGTGGAAGCCGGATTCCAGCTCACCATTCAGGACACGTGCGGTTGCGAGA
>JAJEBJ010000420.1 GCA_022822575.1 Alphaproteobacteria bacterium
TAGCCCGTCCGGGCGGACGTTGCCCCGCTGGATGAGAAAGAAACCGTGCTCCGGTCCGCCGAAGCCTGCGAAGATACCGAGGAAGTTTGCGACGCGCTTCATGCCGCCGATGGTTCTCGCAGGAAGTCGATCGTCTCCAGAATCTCGATGCTTTCGTCGAGTGGCATGACCGGGCTCTCGGTCAGCCCGTCGTCGAGGCAATCCTGTACCTCGATCACTTCGTGTGCATAGCCGTCGCCGATGGGTGGCAGGTCGATCATCTCACGGGGCGCGCCATTGACCTCGATAATGAGCTGTCGTGTGGCGTGGAATGGTTCCGGCAGGACGATGCGGCCTTTCGTCCCGGTGATCACCGCGTTGCGCGGCAGGTCCTCGCGGAATCCGCAGCGCAGCTTGGCGATTGCGCCGGACGAGTACGAAAGCTCGATCGAGGCCCAATCGTCGACGCCCGATTCGTGGTAGGTGACGTCGGCGTCCATGCTGTCGGGCTTCCCGAGGAGGTGACGTGCCAGCGTCAGCGGGTAGACGCCGAGGTCGAGGAGGGCCCCGCCCCCGAGTTCGGCGCTGAAGAGACCGGGCCAGTCCACGGGCTTGCGGACCGCGCAGAAGTCCGCCTCCAGCAGAGTGAGTTCGCCGATCGTTCCGGATCGAGCGCGAACGACCGCCTCCCGGACCGCCGGAATGAAGCGCGTCCACATTGCTTCCATCAGGAACAAACTCCGCGCCCGGGCTTCGTCCGCACAAGCCTGCGCTTCGGCGGCAGAGATGCAGAGCGGCTTCTCGCAGAGCACGTGCTTGCCCTGCTGAAGCGCGGCCACGATGTTGTCGTGATGCAGGCTGTTTGGCGTCGCGATGTACACGATGTCGATATCCCCGTCGGCAAACAGCGCGTCGTAGCTGTCGTGGTATCTTGGGATAGCCCACGCCTCGGCAAACGCTTTGGCTGTCGTTCCGTTTCTCGAACCCACCGCCTCGAGGGTCGCCCCGGGCACGAGCCGCATTGCCTCCGCCATGCTGCGCGCAATATTACCGGTGCCGACGATTCCCCAGCGCCAGGTCACGACGCGTTGCCATAGGCGTTGACCATGTTCCGAACGGTTTCAGGGTCGGCTCGCTTGAGCTGCCGTTCGGGCCTGCCGTCAAGGATGGCCTCGATGTCGGCGACGATCATGTCGCCGATCGGGTGCCGGCCGCCGGGGACGGCCGCAGCGCGGTGGGGTGACAAGATCACGTTGGGATAGCCACGCAAAGGATCGTCCACTGCGACAGGCTCCTCGGGATACACGTCGGTGGCTACCTTGATGCGTCCCGAGTTCGCCTCGGCCATGAGGGCCGGGAAATCCACGAGGTGGGCGCGACTGATTAATGCCACCAGTGCTCCGTCCGGCAGCATCCGTATGTGCGCGTCCGTAATCAGCCCGCGATTCTGGTCAGTGGGCGATGCGGCGATCACGAGGACGTTCGAGGTATGCAGAACGGTTTCGAGTGGCCCGAGTTCAACGTCCGCGACATCGGCACCGGATGCCTCGAGCCATGGGTCGTATGCCCGCACGACGGGATTGAATGCCGCAATTAGCCGGTGACACTCCCTCGCGATCATGCCGTAGCCGACGAAGCCGATCGTCTGCCGGTACAGCGAGAAGTCACGACCTGGCATGTCGGCCACCCAGTTCTCGTTCCCCTCGCGAAACGCTTCATGCTCCGTAACGAGACCTCGAGCGCCCGCGATCATCATTCCTGCGGCCATTTCCGCCACCGCGAACCGAAACCCGGGCATCGAAGACAACACCTCGATGCCGCGCTCGAAGCAGGCCTCGTAGTCGAGGCCCGGGTTGAAAGCCCCCGAAACCTCGATGGTGGCCCGGAGCTTCGAGGCCCGTTCAATTTCTCCGGCCGACAGCGTTGGCCGTGCGGCAACGAGGAACTCTGCCTCGGCAAGATGGGCCTCGATCTCATCACGGGGCATTGGCTTGTCGTCGCCGCCGACGATGTCTGTCAGTCGAGAGAGCCTGGCGTACGCCGTCGGCCGGAATAGTTCGTCGACGAGGCGGAAATACTGGTCGAGAATCAGTAGCGGTTTCGCCATGCACCGACTATTGCCGCAAGCGATGCGATAAGCAACCCGCACGGAGAGCCTGCGTGCTACCCAGCTTTCACTATACTCGCTATTACAAGGGCTCTAATGTGAGCCCGGACCGAAGAAACTGCTCCTGGGGGTGAGTGCCGTGAAAATCCTGAAAATACTCCTTGGCATTGTGGTCGCGCTGGTCGTGTTGTTCGTTGCGGGTGGTTTTTTGCTGCCATCCGAAACCCACGTGGAGCGCAGCGTCGTCATCAAGGCCGATCCGGTAAAAGTATTCTTGCTGGTCAATGACTATCGTGAGTTCAACAAGTGGTCGCCCTGGGCGACACTCGATCCGGAGGGCACGACCTACGAGTTCAGCGGTCCGTCCGCCGGGGTCGGTGCCAAAATGAGCTGGAGGAGCGAGCACCCGAACGTCGGCGTAGGCGCGCAGGAGATCGTCGCAAGCGAGCCCAATGCGATGGTCCGGAGCAAGCTGATGTTCGACGGCTTCGACGCTCCGACCTATGCATCATTCATTCTCGAACCGGCCGAAGGTGGCACCCTTGTCACCTGGACATTCGACTCCGACATGGACTCGATGCTGGGCCGTTACTTCGGCCTGATGATGGACGACTGGGTCGGCGCTGACTATGAACGCGGGCTGGCGCGCCTAAAGGAACTTGCCGAAACCTGAGTCGGGATCGGCATTGGCGGGGCGAAATGAACCGGCTGAGTGCGGGGTTCTTTTGTTCGCGCTTGGCCTCCTACGGGTATTCGCAACTTGCGCCGTCGCCGTCGAGTTCGCACAGCGCAAGGTCGTCGAAGTAGACACC
>JAJEBJ010000308.1 GCA_022822575.1 Alphaproteobacteria bacterium
GCGGTATCGCCTTCCATCCGCTCGATGAGGAATGAACAACCGTGCACGTGAAAAGGGTGTGCGCCCTGATTGGCCCGGACACGCCAGCGTTCCCAGACTCCGCGCCTCACCCGTTCGTTGATGACGTTCATGTCCATCGCCGCACCGTTAATGGTCATGTCCATCATGGCGTGACCACCGTCATTGTCTTCCATTTCGAGCATGAAGTCGCGGGTGCGCACGATTTGAATTTCCTTGGGGCGGGCAATCGTGACCATCCTTTCGGGTAACGGTGCAGTCTGTGCCGGCAGCGTTCTGTCGACTGTCAGGGTCAACGATGCTTGTGGGATGGATTTCCCGGATCGGCCGAACATATCAAGCAAATCCTTGAAGGTATCTTCCTCGTCATCTTCATCTTCATCTTCATTGTCAAAGTCATCTTCGAACAGGGTCAGCAGTTCGGCGGGATGGCCGTCCGCCATGTCGACAATGATTTCACATCGCTCTCCGGGTGCCATCTCCATCATGGTCAGCGGCGCCGGCGATTCCAGGAAGCCGCCGTCGGTGGCAATCTTGTAGAAAGTGCGATGATCCGCAAAACCAACGAAGTAAAAGCGGGCATTGGCGCCATTCAGCAGCCGCAGCCGCACCTTTCCAGCCGGGACCGAGGCGACCGGACCGATCGCACCGTTGATCACGACGGTCTGGCCGAACCAGCCGTCTTCGCCCGCGTCGTTCAGTGAATAGACCAACCGGCCTTGCGCATCGAAGGTCCGGTCCTGAATGATGACGGGTAAATCATCGACGCCGTATTGACGCGGGAGATCCATTGAATCGGAAAGTTCGTCATCAATGATGATCATGCCGGCCAGGCCGTGATAGACCTGCAATCCGGTCTTGCCGTGCGTATGGGAGTGATACCAGCATGTGGCCGCCGGCTGCACAATGGACAAGGCGGGCTCCCACCGGTCGCCCGGCGCGATTTCCCGCTGCGGTCCGCCGTCAACATCACCGGGAACGTGCAGGCCGTGACCGTGAACGGCCACGCCTTCGGTCAGGGTATTCTGGTAATGCAGGTTGAGTTCGCTGTTCTGCCGGGTTCGAATGGTCGGTCCCAGGTAATCCTGGTTGAACCCCAGGGTTGGCGTCCTCTCTCCCGGTCTGAACGACCACTCGCCACCGCGTATTCGCAGATCGATCGGGTCTCCCCGGGTTCCGTCAACAAGTGCCGGTATCGGTAATCTGACAGGCATGACCTTTGGCCAGGCGGGCTGAAAACAGCCGGCGCCCAGCATAGCGGCGCTGCTGGCAAGAAACCTCCTCCGTGAAAATGTAAGCGACATATGAATCCTCGTCTGTTCTGGATTTGTCGAAAGACGAACTGAAAACCACCCGTCACGTTGCAATTCCGATCATCTGGGTGATGACCACATTGGCTACAATTATTGCGCAACCTTGGTCAAACAAACGATCGGACAAATGCCGGACCCGGTGATTCGGGACATCCGGCATCCGTCCGATGAAGACCGGAACCTTGTCAAGAAACATTCAGGAATGACGCCATGTCCGATGCGATAGAGCAAATACCCTACCGGCGAACGCTGTTCGCTGTCTTCGTGCTGTTTGTCCTCGGCACCAGCACCGCCGAAATTATCGCCGAGTTCGCTGCCGGCGAGACACTGGGTTCAATGGGGGATGATCTGTTCAGGTTGGCCTTCGGTGCGGCCGTACTGGCGATGTTCCTTTACGAGTACCTCGCGCAGCGCAAGGCGCTCGGCGAACTGCGGGGACAGCTCAACAAGGCCCGCGGTCAGCTTGCCCGGCTCGATACCGGTTCCCGGAAGCTCGCCAGTCAGTACCGTGCCGTCATGCAAAAGCAGTTTGATGTCTGGCAGCTGACGGAAAGTGAGCAGGATGTGGTCATCGGGATGCTGAAGGGACTGTCATTTCGGGAGATCGCGGAACTGCGGGATACGCGCGAGAAAACCGTGCGCCAACAGGCGTCCAGCGTCTACAGGAAAGCCGGGGTGAACAGTCGGAACGAGCTGGCCGCCTGGTTTTTCGAGGATCTGCTGGAACCGCCATAACCCGGCCGCATTCACCCGGGGCGGACGTCCGGAGACCACGCGTATCATCTGCCTGGCCGTATGCAGTCTGCCGGCAACTGTACTCGTATGGAAAAACTCTTAAAACGGATATCCCTGTCAGTTGGCCGGATCGTCTGCGGGATGATCTGGTCCGATGGCGTCACGGGCGGAGGAAGCACCACACGGCACCGTATCGGGCACACGCCCCGCCTTCATTGTGACAGGCAGGCACGCCACCTATAATCCATCGCAAAACAGCCGGCCAGCCACCATGGATCTCGAGAAAATCCAGCAACGCTTGCGGGAGTTTGCCCGCGAACGGGACTGGGAGCAGTTCCACACACCCAAGAACCTGTCGATGGCGCTGTCCGTCGAGGTCGCGGAACTGGTCGAGCACTTCCAGTGGTTGACCGGCTCGGAATCCTCGTCTGCCGAGGCAGTTGACCGGGAACTGGTGGCTACGGAAATCGCGGACATCCAGATTTTCCTCGTCATGCTGGCCGACAGGCTCGGGGTGGATATCGAACAGGCCGTGCACGCGAAGATCGACGCGAACGCGGTCAAGTACCCGCCGACGGTTGCCTCTTGATCGCGCCGGTTTTCTGAAGCCGTGATCGTCTATTCCGCGACCCGGAGAGAGTTCTCCGACGACGTAAGGTCCAACCTGATCGAGGAACGGATCCTCGACAGCTTCCTGTCACGGATGGGTCACAAGCCATCCGGAGCCGAGATCGATTCCTGGCGGAACTCCCTGCAGCAAATGCACAATGCGCTGGACTGCGGGGAGATACCGGACGACGCAGGCGTGGCGATCGAGTACCGCATCCCCCTCACGTCCAGGCGGGTTGATTTCATGCTTTCCGGCACCGACTCAAACGATCGAGATTCGGTGGTCATCGTCGAGCTGAAGCAATGGTCCGCTGTCGAAAAGACCGGGAAGGACGCGATCGTCAGGACCTGGCTTGGGAAGTCGCTCCGGGAGGTCACGCATCCGTCATATCAGGCCTGGACCTATGCGGCGCTGATCCAGGATTTCAATGTTGAGATCCAGGAGCGCAACATTTCGTTGCAGCCCTGCGCCTATCTCCACAACTGCCGCGACCCCTTCGTGATCCGATCGGACTTCTATGGCGAACACCTGAGCCGCGCCCCCGTGTTCCTGAGGAATGATGTCAAGGAACTGGCGGCCTTCCTGAAGAAGTACGTAAGGAAGGGAGACAGGTCGCGAATTCTCTACCGAATTGAGCACGGTCGCCTCAGGCCATCCAAGAACCTCGCCGACCACCTTGCATCCCTGCTACGCGGCAACCGCGAGTTCGTGATGATTGACCACCAGAAAATCGTCTACGAGACCGCCCTGGAGCGCATGGAGCAGGCGGGAGAGACTGGAAAGCACGTCCTGCTGGTGGAAGGCGGCCCC
>JAJEBJ010000081.1 GCA_022822575.1 Alphaproteobacteria bacterium
AAGTCGCAGCAGCCGCCGTATTTCTCGCCAGCGATGGCGCTTCGTTCATTACCGGTGAGGACATTCTCGTGGACGGCGGTTTGACAAGAGCGACAAGGGTTGGCGCGATCGCATAATCGCGCGCGCAGCGGTCAAGCAACCACTTCGAGCTTAGGAATGGCTGATTTCGGTCGTGTTTGCTCGGAGGAGCAAAACCCAGCTTATCGAAATCTCCGTGCGGCGTTGCGCACGAGTGGTGCGCCTACCTCCAACTCTCCAGAATCCGGCCCCGACGACCGTCATGACGTCGCTCAGTGGCAGAGTCTTACGGCGCCTCGACGAAAGGATCCAATGAAACGATCGCGTTCCGTCGCACTCCCGCCTGCTCGACAACTCGGCCCGCGGACATCACTATGTGGTATGTATAACCCATAAAGTGGAAGACCTAAGGGGTGGCCCGAGGGCGCCCGGGACAATGTGCAATCCGGGCCGCACGCGTCGAGGCGTAATTCACCCTGATTGCGCGATTGGCATTCCTAAGTCGCGCAAAACCGGAGGAATGGATGCGAAGAAAAGTTTGGCTTGAGGCTGCTCTCAACGGCAGGTTCTTCGATGATCGCGGATCGCTATTTCCCAACAGCGTTGACCGTATCGTTAGCGAGGGCCTGCAGTGTGCTGCTGCCGGTGCTGCAATCATTCATTTCCATCCTTACAACGGCACCAACATTCAGAGCGACGAATACCCGGTCTACAAAGCTATCCTTGAGCGCTTGCGCGCAGGGACAGACGCGATCCTCTACGGCACACTGACGCACATTGGCACCAAGTACGCCCCGAGTGCCGAGGATGTGGCAATGCGGTTCGAGCCAATCCGTCGGATCGCCATGGAGGGTTTGGTCGATTGGATCGTTTGCGATCCGGCGTCGGTTAACCTCACGGAGAAGCGTTCTATCGCTAGGAACGAGACAGGCAGGGTATACCTCAATCCCGATTCGCATTTTCGGGAAGGTCTCAAGATTGCGCAGGCCCATTCGGTTAACCCGAGCGTTGCCGTCTTCGAGCCCGGTTTCTTGAGAATGGCGGGTGCGTGGATCAACCGGGTATCGGGAATTCCACCTGCCGTGTACCGCTTCATGTTCTCGGACGACTATGCATTCGGGTTTCCTCCAAAAGAGTACGCCCTCAGGGCGTATCTTGAACTACTTCGTGACGAAGTAGGTGAAGTACCTTGGATGGCGGCCGGCCTAGGTCACGACGTGACAGGGTTGATCCCCCACGTAGTCGAGTGCGGGGGTGGGGTTCGGGTTGGTCTCGAAGATGCGCCGCTTGCGGCGAGCCTGCGGAACATAGAGTGGGTCGAAAAAGCCCGTGAAATCATCGAACGCCAAGGCTTCGAGGTTGCCACGCCGGATGACGTCCGACGATCCATGGTCGCGCCAGGAGCTGTCGACATTGGCGGGTAGCTACACGGCATCCGGTTGAAGGTGCCGCTGCACGAATGGACAACATGGGAGGGGTACGATGGGTGGCGCCGGGTTGGAGCCCTGCCCCGACGGACCACGGTTTGACCCGACGGGGTTTTTCAGGCTCGAGAAGAGGCAGCGTTGGTGGCTGGTCACGCCCGACGGGGACCCGTTTTTCTCGCTTGGGCTCAATCACATCGACCCCGCAAGCCTCCGCTACCCGGAAAACATTCACATCTGGCGAGAGAAGTATGGCGGCAGCACCGTGCGCTGGATCCGCGAGTCGGTGGCACCGAACCTGAAACAATGGGGATTCAACACCGTCGGTTGGGTTCAGGAGGTAACGGTTCGGGAATGGCGGCATTCACGACCGTTCACTCACGAGGAGTACGGCGCGCTTGAAATGCTTTACTGCCACCTGCTGCCGTTCACTGAATCCCACCAATGGGAGAAGCACACGGTTCACTTCGACCTGAAGAGCTCCGAGTGGAAGGAGTGGTGCGACTACGTTGCGCGATCACATTGCGCCGAGTTGAGCGGCGATCCAAACCTCATAGGCTATTTTTACAGCGATTGCCCGTGCTGGATCCACGACCGCCCGATCAATGCGTGGCGAGGCTCGATGTTCGATCCCGATCGCCTTGAATCCGAAAACGGCCGCAGGGAACTGTCAGAACTCGCCGACCTGTACCAAAGGACGATACATGACGCGATCCGCCGCTACGACAAGAACCACCTGCTGCTCGGAGATCGCTATGAGGCGAACGCACCGATTGCCCTCGAGGTCATCCGCGCCGCACTGCCTTATGTCGATGTCCTCTCGTTTCAAGACTTCGTGGATCCCGTGAGGCGCCTCGACGAATGGCATCGGGAAACAGGGAAACCGGTTCTGCTCGCGGACGCTGCCAAGATCAAGTGGCAGACCAAGCCGGGCGAGTTCACGCGCAACCAGGCGGGATGGTACGCCGAGACACTGGCCAAGTTGAGAGACAACCCAGGGTGCATCGGTTTTCACCTGTGCGGAGCGTACCAGCGCAACCGTGCTCGCCGCTACGGCCTGCTCGACGAACTCGAGAGGCCGGATACCGAAAACGTAAGCATGATCACAGCCGCCAACCTGAAGGCGCGTGACTGGGTAGAGGCATCGAGATAGGCGATTTCTTTCAGCGAGCACACGTCATTCTCGTGTCGCTGATGTTGAGGTGCGTCCCCAAGGCCAACCGATCTGCCGTTGACAGTTCTATCGATATATGCGAACACAATATGGATTGAACTATTCACATTGTGAAATAGGGAGGAAGACCTTATGATTCTCATCAGTGCGTGGAAACGCGGCATTGCGGCGCTAGGGCTAATTGCTCTGGGCACTGCCGCATCAGCCCAGGAACGGGTGGAGATAGACTTCTGGGACATGGTCTGGGGACCCGCTGTCTACTCGGAAGTCGGGGCACGACTCGTGGACGAGTTCAACACTTCCCAGGATCGCATCACGGTTACCTACCGACCGATTGCGTGGACCAACTGGTATGAGACTTATCTGACGGCGATCGCCTCGGGCAGCGCTCCCGACCTGTCGACGGGCGCCGGCTTCCAGGCCGTGCAGTTGTACGATCAGGGTGCGATCAGGCCGGTTGACGACCTCATCGAGAAGTTGCGCGCCAACGGGACGCTCGACGATTTCGGCAGCGTTGCGCTGGAAGCGGCCCAATTTGACGGACACTATGTTGGCCTGCCCTGGGCAATGGCCGCCAGAGCGTGGTTCTACCGCAAAGACCTTTTGGCGGAAGCCGGAATTGAGCCCCCCGAAACATGGGAGGAGATGCGTACCGCGGCCAAGGCCGTAACCAATGGCGACATCTATGGCCTGGTTATCCCAGGCGATACAGCGGGAATGCATCATATTTTCGCAACCACGATCAACAACGGCGGCGGACTGTTCGACGAGGATCGCAAGCCGGCAATGACCAGTCAAAGAAACGTGGAAGCGCTTGAGTTTTTGGCGGGTTTTGCCGAAGATGGCAGCTTGCATCCAGCAAGCGTCGGCCTCTCTTATGGTGATGCACGAAGTGCCATGCAACGCGGCCAGGCGGCTTTCATACTGGCTCAACCGAATTTCATAGATGAAGCAGGTGATGCCGGTGAGGATATCGGGCTGCTTCCGCCGCCCAAAGGATACCATGGGGACATCGGTACGGTGTTCTGGTCGCTGCAGCTCATGGTGTATGAGCAAACGGAACACCCGGAGGAGACGCTCGAGTTTCTGGAGTGGTGGTCGGGTAACATGGAACCTCTGTTCAGCGAAGGACTCGCCCGGGTTGTTCCTGCCCGCATCTCGCACCAACAAGCACCTTACACTGCCGGAAACGAGAACATTCAGAAGGTTCTGGATTTGTACGTGCCCAATGCACGGATCATTGGAGCGCAAGCACCGGGAACTTTTCCCGAACTGAACGAGATTGAGGGCGACGGATTCCTCGTTTCCATAATTCAGAGGGTTATGCAGGGAGAAGACCCGGCAAAGCTGGCTGAAGAAGTCCAAGAACACCTTGAAGAAGTCATGAATTGAGAATGACATCAGGGGTCGATAGGCTCTCCGAACGTACGGCCAGCCGGCGCTCCCGCGTCGGCTGGTGGGCCAGGCCCGACTTCGCGGTGCCGGCCGTATTGCTGGCACCCTCCATAGTCCTTCTGCTCGTCGTCATCGCCCTTCCGATGGTGCAGGCGATCCAGTATTCGATGACTGACGGGTCGCTCCTGAAGCCAGGCGATTTCATAGGTTTTGACAACTACATTGAGCTGGCCAAGAGCAGGGCGTTCTGGAACTCCCTCCGTTTCAGCCTGATCTTCGCAGTCGGCAATATCGTGGGCTGCTACGTCCTCGGGCTGGGACTCGCGCTGCTGCTGCAGCAGGACTTTCCATTTCGCGGTGTCATCCGCGTGCTGTTGCTGCTGCCTTGGATCGTGCCGTCGCTGGTGGCCGTTGCCAGCTGGCGCTTCATGCTGGATGACCGTGATGCGTTCTTCAACCAGCTCATCATGATGTTCGGCGGCGATCCGATCTACTTCCTCACCCACAACGACTGGACGATTGCGGTCGTTGTGGTGATCAAGATATGGCGGAGCTTCCCCTTCATGATGCTGTCGCTGCTGGCGGCGCTCCAGTCCATCGACAGGAGCCTCTACGAAGCGGCGGAGGTCGACGGGGCCACCAAGTGGCAGGCCTTCTGGTACATCACCATGCCGCAGATCGCCAACATATCGATCGTCCTGTGCCTGCTGATGACCATCTGGACCGTGAACGACTTCGATACGCCCTGGCTGCTGTCGCAGGGAGGTCCGGCGCAAGCCACCGAGAACCTGGTGGTGCTCGCCTATCGCTTCACGTTCGCGAAAAACGACGTTGGCGCCGGTTCGGCGATCTCTCTGACCACCCTCATCATCCTCATGGCGATATTCCTTGTCATCCTGCGGCTCAGAAAGACATGAGGGTAACCAATTCCGCGAGAAGAGGACTCTGGTTTGTCGTCGCCGCGACGGCGACCGCAGTCCTGAACGTTCCCATTATCTTGATGGTGCTGAATTCGTTTCAGACGACCGAACAGATGATCGCGACCGGATCCCTAGTGCCGGAGGTCTATACGGTCGAGAACTTCGTATTCCTGTGGTCGAAAACGCCGTTCCTCACCTACCTAAAAAACTCAATGGTGACGTCGCTAGGCTCGACCTTGTTCAGCCTGACGGGAGCGGTGTTGGCGGGCTATGCCTTGTCGCGATTCCGCAACGGACTGCTGTCGGCTTACGCGACAACGTTGTTTGCGGTCCAGATGTTCCCCATCATCCTGGCGCTGATACCGCTCTTTCTCTTGTTCCGCCCCCTCGGTCTCATCGATCATCCCCTGTCGGTGATCATCGTGTACTCCGTCGTCAACCTTCCGTTCGTGACCTGGATGACCAGATCGTACTTCGACTCGATTCCGATTGAACTCGAGGAGGCCGCTCGCATCGACGGATGCAGCCATATCGGAGCATTTCTCCGCATCGTACTTCCGCTGTCGGGACCGGGGATCGCGGCCGCTTCGATCTTCGCGTTCCTGTTGGCCTACAATGAGTACTTCATCGCCAACGTCTTCCTTCGCTCCACCGAGTCGCTGACGCTACCCGTCGGAATCAGGTTGTTCATGCAGCAGTTTGAAACGGACTGGGGCAGCCTCATGGCCGCCGCCACGCTCGCGACGCTGCCCACGCTGGTCATGTTCCTGTTCGTGCAGAGGTTCATAACGCACGGCACGATCGCCGGCGGGGTCAAAGGCTAGAATAACGCAACTGGCGGACAAGTGGACATAGCTCAAGCGGTCGCCAGCGCCAACTCCTCTGGCAGGCCGCGTTCCTCCGCCGGCATGTACCCCAGATTCGCCGAGATTCGCCTCGCCGCACCCATCACGAGGGGGGCATGAGCAATGAGTTCACCTAGGCTCACCCTGGCAGTAGGCGCGTTGAGGCTGATCGCCGCGATCGGCCGGCCTGCGTGATCGAATATCGGGGCCCCGAGGCACCGGCTGCCGACTTCGTGCTCTTCATTGTTGAC
>JAJEBJ010000348.1 GCA_022822575.1 Alphaproteobacteria bacterium
GGTCGGGATCGTCCAGAGCCGCGGTTGCCGCAGCCTGGCCGACGGCATTGACATTGAAGGGACCGCGGACCCTGTGAAACGCATCGACGACGTCCGGTGGACCGTACATCCAGCCGACCCTGAGGCCGGCCAGGGAGTAGACCTTGGAGAACGTTCGCGTCATGACCGTGTTGGTGCTGTCATGCACCAGCTCGGCTCCGGCACGGTAATCGTTGCGGGTGACGAACTCGGCGTAGGCGGAATCGATCACGAGAAGCACGTGATCCGGCAGGCCCGCCCGCAGCCTGGCGACGTCGCTGGCCGGGATGACACTTCCGGTCGGATTGTTGGGATTGGCAAGGAAGACAAGCTTCGTTTTGTCGGTCACTGCCGCCAGCATGGCCTCGACATCCACCCGGAAGGCGCGTTCGGGAGCACTGACAGGTGTTGCACCGGCCGCCAGGGCCGCGATCGGGTAGATGGCAAAGCCGTACTGGCTGTAAAGGACCTCGTCGCCGGGACCGGCGTAGATGCGTGGCAAGAGCTGGAGAATCTCATCTGATCCGTTGCTGCATACGATTCTCTCCGGGTCAAGGTCCCAGCGCCGGGCAATGGCCTCGCGAAGGTCAAGGGCGCTGCCATCGGGATAGCGGACCACGCCGGCCGCTGCCTCCTGTGCCGCCTCGACGGCACGCGGACTGGGTCCGAGCGCGGACTCGTTCGAAGACAGCTTGATCACGCGGCGGCCCTGGGAGTCGGTGATGGAGCTTCTTCCCGGCACATAGGCCTTGATATCGAGAATGCCGGCACGGGGTGCGGGTGCGTTCATGGTGTTACCGGAGTCAGTCCTGGAACGGTGCGGGATAGGACCCGAGGACCATGCCCGTCAAGGAATCCATGGTGATGCGACGCTCTTCATCTCCCTGGTGCCAGCCGTCGACCGTGGTGATCCGGGTTTGCGACATGGCATCACCGGACTCGTCGAAGACGGCAATCACGGTCCGGTCGTCTCCCGACGGTTCGGGCGCGGTCGCCGATAGCACGAAGGCCTCGCAGCGTGACCCGGATCCGGGTGCCGGAGGGACAAACGGAAGCAGGGCCACGATATGGAGGGCGTCAGGTCCCTCTCCGGCAAGCAGTTGCAGGGCCTCACGGTCCGCGGCCGGGACCACGGCCAGCCGGTCGAGGCCTTCCGTCACCCGGCGCATGGCCGCGATGGCATTGTCGGTTTCAGACATCAGGGTGGCCGAACCATAGAAATCGCGTGCGGTGTCACGCAGGCCGGGTTCCGATCCACCCACCACAACCGAGAACGTCCCCTGAAGCGGCAACAGGGCACACACCATCTCACGCCACATGCGCACCAGCGCCGCCGGTGGAAAGACGCCGCGGTTGCGGACAAGGACACGGCGCAGAATGATCGCCTCGCGGCCCGGCCTGAGGAAGCGGTGGAGCGTGCCGGCTTCCGTCTTGGCCGCGGTGACCTCGTCGACGAGTTCGACGCGGCGCAAGATGAGATCGAGAATACTGTCATCGACAGTGTCGATCTCTCGGCGCAGGCGGGCGAGGGTGTGTTCGGGCGAAGTCAGCGTGATGCCTCGGATGACGTGATGAATCAGGGATGATGTTTAGGTGACATCGTCACCAAAGGCAAAACCGGACAGTGACAAGCGACTGATGCCTTCCACTCGAAACCGGTGCGTCGCGACTGCTACCTCGAAGCGGGTTGCCGGAGATCGATCACACCGTGATTGTGGACGATTTCCTTCTCGATCCAGGTGTTCTGTTCGCAGAAGATCACCAGATTTTTCGAGTCCGGCGTCCGTACGTTGGGCACTACAATTCCGGCGGCACCCAGAAACAAACAGGCTTCGGCAGTTTCCTGGAAGCGCCGCTTGCCGCGTTTCCGGCGTGCAGAGAACATCGGATGTGCCGTCATCCCAGCGACCGCCTGAGCACCAGCAGACAAGCGGGTCTCGACCCTCCCGTACCAATCGCCACACGGTTCCGCCATAGGAGTTCCGATCCAGCGAATCCAACGCATCCAGGAAGTCATGGTCACGGATTGATTGACGAAATTCCGAACCGTTCCGTGTTGCTATGCTGAGAGATATGCATCCGCATCAAGACGGTCCAGAATGGCGATGACGTCCTCGGAATGATCGTTGCGAATCAGATCGATCGAAGGCCCACCGACAAGTCGTCGTCGTCAATAGTGATGACGCATCGTTTTGACCGCACCGAAGGCCGAACGCATTGCGACCTCATCGACCGTCGACGCCGTGGTCTCCGCCAGTTGCCGTGCCGGCGCGCGCCGAGTCGACCGTCAGGGGTGTCGGGGTTCTCCCATGACGGAGAACCCGAGCGCCGTCGCCACCGAAGCCTGTCGCGTATCCAGTGTTGCGACCGACAGGTCACCGGGTTGTGGAGAGACGTAAAGAGCGGTCGCCAAATGCCAGAGATTCGCGCCGCGCAGGTATCCTGCTTCGAGAACCGACACCAACTCCCCCGTGAGCGGCCGGTCAGGGAGGACCCAGTCGATTCCCGCGAGGCTGTGCTCCTGAAAGACAAGGTTTTCGCGTGCGAATGCCGCCCGTGCTTCGGCCTCAAGCAGGTTGGACGAAACGAGGCGTGTGCATGCATTGAGATGCCGGGCCAGGTCGGATGCACCGGGTTCATCAAAAGTGATGGCTATCAGTGCGGAGGAGTCGACGTAGGCGACACTCATCCGTCCCGCTCATCGAGGAATCGCGTGAGCGCGCCGGGCCGGCGCTCAACGGGTCCCATGTTTCTCCCTGAGATGGCTGCTTGGACCAGGCAACCGTTGCGTTCAAGTTCTGCGAGCCGATCGTCAAGTGCAGGATTGGCCTGTTCCTTGATCGCGCGGATCTCTGCCACGGGCTCTCCGCGGTAGGAAACCGTAACCGTCTTGCCGTCGCGCACCTGGCGGAGCACTTCGGAGAAACGCGCCTTTGCCTCGTACACGGAATATGTGATCGCCATGAATGCATCATAACTAGTCAGTCTAGTCATTGCAACGAGCCGACACGTTTCGTGCACGTACGCTGTGCCGCTACGGGTGATCGCTGGCTACCAGTCGAGCACCAAGGAACCCGCGCCCCAACCGCTGCGGATGACATCTTGCCCCTCGGATTTCGCTGCTCTTGTCGTTGCCGTTGCGGCCCTCCCGTGACATCTGCCCGTCGGCCGTCCAGAACGCCGGCCACGGCCAGGAGAGGCACACCCGAACAGATCGAGGCCAATCGGCCGCCACGCTCGACGATCCGGCCGGGCGCGGGAAGCAGCGGAGGTGAGGCCGGTGCGTCAGAACCCTGTCAGCCAGATACGATGACCGTATCCGCTGGTTCGATCAGTTGCAGGTCAAGGGCGCCTGGATGGTGAATCCGGCCGCTGCCCTCAGAAGTCCGCTCTCAATCGCGCAGATCTCGAACCGGTACCAGCGCCGGTCCGGTTCCGGTCGGGGCAGACCAAATGTTTCGATAGCGCAGCCGAACTCGGCCGTGTAGAGACCGTCGCAGACCAGCGCGACGACGGTGGAATACGGATGGACATCTGTCATTCAGGCAGGATCCTGCCGACATCGGGCATTCACGCCACTCGTCAATCGTGGGCGGTATCCGGAGACTGACCGCTCCGGTTTCCAGTTGGAGGGCACCGATGCTTCGTCTCTACGACAACCATCTCTCTGGCAACGGCTACAAGCCGAGGTTGCTTCTGGCCCACCTGGGCAGCGCGTACGAGGCTGTCGAGATCGATATCATGAAAGGCGAGAGCCGGACCCCGGAGTTCCTCGCCCGCAATCCCAACGGACGGATCCCTCTCCTTGAACTCGAGGACGGCACCTGTATCGCCGAGTCCAATGCCATTCTTCACTTTCTTGCGGAAGGTTCGCGGTTCCTTCCGGCGGACCGGCTGTCCCGTGCTCTTGTCCTGCAGTGGATGTTCTTCGAGCAGTACAGCCACGAGCCGTTCATCGCGGTTGCGCGCCACTGGATCCAGCATGCAGGGATGTCCGAGGTACAGCGCGCCCAGCTTCCCGACAAGCATGAGGGAGGACATGCCGCGCTCGCGGTCATGGAGGGGCACCTCTCCGGTTCCGACTGGTTCGTCGGTACCGGCATGACCATCGCCGACATCGCTCTCTATGCCTATACCCACGTTGCGGACGAAGGCGAATTCGATCTCGCCGGCTACCCGGCCGTTCGCGACTGGCTCGTCCGGGTCCGCGAACAGCCAGGTCACGTTCCCATGCGATCCATGTAGTTGTGTGACCGGCCATCGCAAGGCTGGGCGCGTCCGGTGCTGCAATGGCGTCGGACACCCACCTTGTCCGGTCGGGGTCATCGCCGCTTCACCCTTGCGGCAAGCCGGGATTGCTGCTCGAACAGAACTTTGATGCTTTCGGGGCGCGCGGCCGTCGTCTCGAACCGTTTCGAGTGCCGGCAGGATGGTCGACGATGGGCCGAGGATCGTCCGGTCGAAGGCTTGACAGGCCGGGGTACGGTCTCCATACAGCCCTCCACGCTCCGCTGACTACGATCCCGGGTTCATGGCACCTGGTTACACGGCGGAATGAGTTCGACATGACAGAGGCTCTCAAAGCCGTTCACGAAATCCAGGACGACCTTCCCGGGCCACGCGCCGAACTGGCCGGAGGCGCGGCTGTCAGGCTCGAGTCCGGTGAAAGACTGGGGCCGGTGCGCGTCGCCTACCAGACATGGGGAACGCTGAACGACGCCAGGGACAACACCGTGCTGATCTGCCACGCTCTGACGGGCGATCAGTATGTCTTTGGCACCCATCCCGTCACCGGAAAGAACGGCTGGTGGGAATCGATGGTGGGACCCGGCAAGCCGATCGACACGGACCGTTACTATGTCGTCTGCCCGAACTGCCTGGGCGGATGCATGGGAACGACGGGACCGGCGGCCGTCAATCCCGCGACGGGTGAACTCTACGGCACGTCGTTTCCGATCATCACCATCGGCGACATGGTTCACGTGCAGGCGATGCTTCTCGATCACCTCGGCATCGAGAAGGTTATGTGCGTGATCGGCGGGTCGATGGGCGCCATGCAGGTTCTCGACTGGGCTGCCCGCTATCCCGACCGGGTTGTCAGTGCCGTGCCGATCGCCGGCGCCGCCCGTCATTCGGCGCAGAACATCGCATTCCACGAAGTCGGCCGCCAGGCCATCATGGCCGATCCCAACTGGTGCGGCGGCTTCTACTATCGTGAAGGAAAGCGTCCGGAGAAGGGCCTCTCCGTGGCGAGGATGGCGGCCCACATCACCTATCTCTCGGAGCCGGCGCTGTGGCGCAAGTTCGGCCGGGAACTGCAGAACCGCTACATGAAGTCCTATGAGGGGTTCGGAGCCGATTTCCAGGTCGAGAGCTATCTGCGCCACCAGGGCGCCAGCTTTGTCGAGCGCTTCGATGCCAATGCCTATCTCTACATCACCCGCGCCATGGACTACTTCGATCTCGAGGCCGATCACGGCGGGGACCTCGCGAAGGCATGGCAGGCGACAAAGGCGCGCTTCCTGCTGACGAGCTTCACCAGTGACTGGCTGTTTCCGACCTCTGAGAGCAAGGAGGTGGTGCACGCCCTCATCCGCGCCGGAGTCAACGTGAGTTTCGTCGAGATCGAAAGCGACAAGGGTCACGATGCCTTCCTGCTCGATGAACCGGATCTCTTCGAGACCACACACGGGTTCCTCGACAGTGTCGCGCGCAGCCTGGGATTTTAGGTCATGAGCCTGCTCATGGGGGCCCGGGACCGTTTCATCCTCGGCGACAACCGTTTTGGCCTGAGGCCCGACCTTGCCCTCGTTGCCAGCATGATCGAGCCCGAGTCGCGCCTGCTGGACGTGGGTTGCGGCGATGGCGCCCTGCTGGACTATCTCGTCCGTCAACTGTCTTGTGACGGCCGTGGCGTGGAGATCTCCCAGGCCGGGGTCAATGCCTGCGTCGCCCGCGGCCTGCCGGCCGTGCAGGGTGATGCCGACCGGCATCTTGCGGACTATCCCGATGACAGTTTCGACTGCGTCATCCTGAGCCAGACCCTGCAGGCGGTATCGAGGCCCAGGGAGGTGTTGCGCCAGATGATGCGCATCGCCGACACCGCCATCGTGTCGATCCTCAACTACGGACACATCAGTGCCCGCGTGTCGCTGGTGACAAGGGGCCGCATGCCGCATACCCGAATGCTGAGCGAGCCCTGGTTCGAGAGCGGCGCCATCCGGCCCTGCACGGTGCGCGACTTCATGGACCTGGTGCGAATCGAGAAACTGGCGACCGGCACCTGCTATGGCATCGCGAAGGAACGGGAGGTCACCGTAATCCGCCCGGGATTCGAGGGCCAGGCGAACCTCTTCGCCGAACAGGCCGTGTTCGAAGTGCTGCGTCCCGCAAGGCGCCGGTCACGCTGACATCCGCGTCAGGCGGGACGCGGGCGGTATGGTCTGGCGACAAGACGCCCGAGACCGTAACGCCGTTGTGCCGGAATGGCGCCGTGGACCTGCTTGACAGCCTCGACGACGAGAACGCCGGGTCCGGGAAGGCCCCAGCGGCGCCCGATCCGTTCCCAGGCCGGCGCCGACCACAGGGAAAGACCGCGGTCACTTGGCGGAACATAGATGGCCCGCTCGGTCACGAGTGGCGTGAACATGCAGTCCTTCAGCAGACGATCGATCTGCCGTTCGTTGAAGGGATAGCCGTGACCGAACGGCGTGTGATCGGCCTTTGACCACAATCCTCGGCGGTGGGCGACGATGACGACGAGACGGCCCGACGGGGCGAGGATGCGCCACAGTTCACGCATGGTGGCGGTACGGGCCTCGCAATGTTCCAGGGCGTGGACCGCGAGAATGCGATCGACGGAGTGGTCGGGCAGGGGCAGGGCATCCTCGTCGGTGAGGCAGACTCTCGCCTTTCCCTCGCCGGGCCAGCGGATCACGCCCTGCATGGCCGGGGCAAAGGCGAGCACTCTCTCGGCCTCGCTGGCAAAGATGTCGAGGAAGGGGGTGGCATAGCCCAGACCCATGACACGCATGCCGGTGACGTCGGGCCAGCGGTTCCGGATGCGGGTCAGCATCAGGCGCCGCGTGACCTGTCCCAGCCGGCTGCGATAGAAGGAGTTGAGATCGGCGACGTCCTGGTACATGGCTCTTCGGTAACGAAAGACGCGCCAACCATAGCCCAAACCGGCGCCTTCTGCCGGTGGAGGCCGTCGGCTGACTGGACTATCCTTGGCTGTCCGGGAGAAATGGGCCCATGAAACTCTATTTCAGTCCGACGTCGCCCTTTGTCAGGAAAGTCATGGTGGCGGCCCACGAGCGGGGTATCGCCGGAGACATCGAGTGCGTGAGCGATCTCGATGATCTCCATGCGAGGAATCCCCTGGCAAAGGTGCCCACGCTCGTGACCGCTGACGGCCAGGTGCTCTATGACAGTCTTGTCATCGTTTCCTGGCTCGACGCCCGGGGTTCGGGACCGGACCTGATACCGGACGAAGCGCCGCTGCGTGACAAGGTCCTTTGCCGCCATGCGCTGGCGGACGGAATCATGGAAGCGGCGGTCGCCAGCGTCATGGAAACCCGCCGCCCGGCGGAGAAGCAGTGGCAGGGGTTTCTTGATCACCAGCGGGGCAAGATCGAGCGCGGCATCGCAACTCTCGCGGGCGTTGACCCGGGTTCCGTGGTCGACATCGCGACGATCTCTGCCGCCGCGGCCCTGGGTTACGTCACGTTCCGCCTTCCGGCGATCGACTGGAGGAGCGCTCACCCGGACCTGGCGCTCTGGTACGACACCTTCGCAGAACGTCCGTCCATGACGGCGACAGTTCCGCGCAATCCGTGACCTATGATCGCCTCTGCCAGGCGCTGGCGATCCATGGCCTGATCCCCCGCGGCGGCTTTCGTCCCCGCGAGGACGACGGTCTTGGTCCGAATGCGGGCAGCGTCGTCCTCGTGGGGAATGCCGGTGCCACGATGTGGGAGGCCTTCAGCGCCGCTCGTGGTGGCGAGAAGGATCCCATGAATGCGTGGAGCCGCCGCGTCATCGGCGCTATCGCCGAAGCCTTCGGCGCCCGGGCGCTCTATCCCTTCGACGGTCCCCCCTGGTGGCCGTTCCAGCGCTGGGCGCAGCGCGCCGAAGCAGTCTTTCCGTCACCGGTCGGCATGCTGATCCATCCTGACCATGGTCTCTGGCACGCCTACCGCGGCGCTCTCGTCTTTTCAGAGCCGGTTGCGGGCCTGCCTTCGAGGGAAGAGGCCGCGAGCCCCTGCGATACCTGCCAGGAGAAGCCCTGCCTCGATGCCTGTCCGGTCGGCGCCTTCACGGATGCCGGCTACGACGTGCCGGCCTGTGCCGCTCATCTGGCTTCGCCGGCCGGATCCGACTGCATGTCGCTGGGTTGCCGGGCCCGGCGCGCCTGCCCGGTCGGCCAGATGAGCGCCTATGTCCCGGACCAGGCGCTCTTCCACATGGATGCCTTCCTCAAGTCAAGACCGCGTCCCTGAACGCTCGCGTCAACCCGGCCCGACACCAGGACAGCGGAAGACGACAGTGCGCTCGAACGTCTCAAGGTTGACATGACGGTCCGCCTCGAATGTCCATCCTGCCCAATTCTGCATGGGCAGCCGGAACGGCATGCCGGAGAGGGGTTGGGGAAAGCAAACGCTGGATCGGGGCTGGCGGAGAGGAAGGGATTCGAACCCTCGATGGGATTTTGGCCCATACTCCCTTAGCAGGGGAGCGCCTTCGACCACTCGGCCACCTCTCCGTTGGTGGTTCTAGTGGCTTCGTCGGGGAGCGTCAATGCGGCGCCTCGCGTGGCCGTCGTCGATGGTCTGATCGACAATCCAGTTGTTCAGGCGATGGACCGCCTGCTCGCGCACCGAGAGGCGGCCTGGTCGATGGAAGGGAGACGAGAGTCCGGCCTGCTGGGCCTCGCAGATGGCATTGTCCTCGTCGATGCCGGTGTCCCAGCGACGGAAATAGGCTTTCGATCCTTCAGCGAAGTCAGCCCGGCGTGTGGTGGATTCCGGGAAGCACTGGCCGACCTCGAGATGTGTCAGGCCGGGCGTGATCGGAAGGTAATGGAGCCACCACATGCTGTCCTGGGCACAGGCGAACTGGGTGTTCGGGTGAAGCGTCGTGAAGAAGGTGCCGGCCTGCGCCTCCTCTGACAGGGAGGGTGCCGGAGGAAAGGGAACAGGCTGTCCGGGCAGCACGGCGACCGAGGCCTCGCCGAGGACCTGGATGGCGTCCCAGTGACCGCGGGTGACGAGGTCCCGAGAGGCCTGGGCGCCCAGCGAGTCACCGTGAACTGTTCCGGTGTGATAGGCCTCCATGGCGTTTTCGGCGATGAGTTTCCAGTTGGACCGGACCGTGTAGTGGCGTCGGCGCACCACGCGGAATGTCGCAAAGTCGTGGCTTGCGAGGCGTTGGGTCATGTCACCGGTCCAAGTC
Source organism: Alphaproteobacteria bacterium (assembly GCA_022822575.1). Taxonomy (GTDB): domain Bacteria; phylum Pseudomonadota; class Alphaproteobacteria; order SP197; family SP197; genus SP197. The sequence goes on from JAJEBJ010000348.1 coordinate 9,472, forward strand.
CGGAAACCCGCCGTGTGTCGCAAGAAGCAGACAAAGACAAACCCGGCCCAGGCCGCGACGCGGATCCGATGGAGTCCGTAGTCGGCGTGATCAATCGACATCCCCGGCGCCGATTCCAGCGAACCGTCAAGACGGTAGCGCCAGCCGTGCAGGGGACAGACCAGTCGCGATGCGATGCCACATCCCGATGCCAAAGGCGTGCCGCGGTGACGGCAGGTGTTGGCGAACGCACGAAGAGTGCCGTCGTGGACCAGCAGGACCGGCCCGCCGGCTGTCTGAACGGCGCGGTAGCCTCCCCGTGGGATCTCCTCGAGACGCCCTGCGAACTGCCAGGCGCTCGAGAAGATGCGTTCACGTTCGCGGCGCAGGAAGGCGTCCGACACATAGCACCAGCCGGGAAGGGTCGAGGCCTCTCCCGGCGGTCGGCGCACGTCCCTGTAGTGACGCGGATGAAAGAGGTCGTTATGCATCCCTGCCATGATAGAGCAGTCTGGCTGCCTTATGACCGGTCGACGTGGCCCGGCAGGATCAGCTTCCCACGTTGCTGAATCTCTCGCACCACACGATCAGGTTTCTTCCTGAAGGATCTCCCCGTCCATAGTCGAGCCTTTCCAGCGGAGTCTCGTGATCGTGAACCTGATAAGCTCAGTGGAAACCGGCAAGATGAGGCCCGTCGTGGCGAGGACCTGCCCACCGTGTGACATCATCGGGGTGCACAGGAATCTGGACTTCGGAAAGTTCGTGCTCCTTCCACAGCTGATCGCCCCATGAAGATCTCGCGCATTGAGCTTTACCAGGTCGATCTGCCCTATTCGGGTGGCGTCTATCTGCTGTCGGGCGGTCGGGAGTATCGAAGTTTCGATGCTTCGTTCGTTCGCGTGGTGACAGAAGATGGTACCGAAGGATGGGGCGAGAGCACGCCCTTCGGGGCCACCTACATTGCCGCCCATGCTCTTGGCGTGCGTTCCGGAATCAGCGAGATCGCGCCTCACATGCTTGGCCGCGATCCACGCCAGGTGGACCGCATCAACGATGCCATGGACCGGGCTCTTTCCGGACACAACCATGCCAAGGCAGCCCTGGACATTGCCTGCTGGGACATTTTCGGGAAGTCGGTGCACCTGCCGGTCTGTGAGCTGATGGGAGGCAGCACCAACCTGAGGATGCCCATCATCTCTTCGATCTACGCCGGGGACCCGGATGCGATGCGGGCGCGGGTCGCGGATCATCGCGCGAGGGGTTACCGGGGACACTCCATAAAGATCGGCGCGCTCGACAGTGAGGGCGGACCTGCCCTGGATGCCGAGCGTATCAGGGCGTCGCTCGCCGATCGGTGCCCCGGCGAGTACTTCATCGTCGACGCGAATGGCGGATTGCTCCCCGAAACCGCGCTTCGGATGATTCGGTTGCTGCCGAAGGACCTGGATTTCGTACTCGAAGCGCCCTGTGCGACCTGGCGCGAGACGCTCAGCCTGCGCCAGAGATGCGGCGTGCCGATCATTCTGGATGAACTCGCACAGCACGACGAGGACATCACGCAATTGATCGCGCTCGACGCGGCAGACGGTGTCGGGCTCAAGATCTCGAAAGCCGGAGGTCTCACGGCCGGCCGCCGACACCGGGACATCTGTCTGGCGGCGGGTCTGACGATCAGCGTCCAGGATACCGTAGGCTCGGCAATCGCCTTCGCCGGCATCGTGCATCTGGGCCAGACCGTGCCGGAGCGGGCCTTGCGCTGTGTTCTCGACTGCCGTGACATGGTGACGCTGGAGACAGCAACAATTCACGCCCCGATCAAGGACGGCGGTGTCATGGCTCCGGATGCTCCCGGACTGGGAGTGACCGTGAATCGGGATGTTCTGGGACCACCTGTTGGCGTCTACGAAGCGTAAGTCCACACATCGAGATGCAAGAAACCGCGAATGGCGGTGCAAGAATTATGGTGGCATATGGACTTGATTGCAGGTCACGTTCGGGGGTGTACTGTTCACGGTCCCGAGGTGAGGGACGTGCACCTGGGACTGGAACCAAGCCTAGAGGAGGCAACATGACCACGTTGAATGAACTGAAGCGTGTGGCGCTTGATGGTCGCATCGACCGCCGCGAATTCATCCGGCAGGCGACCGCGCTCGGCATGACAGCTGCGGCGGCGGCCACGCTCGCCGACAGCGCCGCGCTGGCGGAAACGCCGCAGAGGGGCGGCACGTTCCGCATCGCGGTGGATGACGGCAACACCACCGACAGCCTGGATCCGGCGACCTATGAATCGACCTTCCAGATTTTCCTGCCGAGGATGATCACCAACAACCTGACCGAGATCACGTCCGATAACGAATTGGGCCCTGATGCCGCCGAGAGCTGGGAAGCGACGCCGGACGCCAAGACCTGGATCTTCAAGCTGCACAAGGGGGTCGAGTTCCACAACGGCAAGAGCTTCACGGCCGACGACGCGGTTGCTTCGCTCAACCATCACCGCGGCGAGAATTCGACCTCGGGCGGCACGGCATTGCTTTCGACCGTCACCGACATCAGGGCCGAGGACGCCCACACGGTGCGAATCGATCTCGAGACAGGCAACGCCGACCTGCCCTTCATCATGACCGACTATCATTTCGTCATGTTTCCGTCCGACGGCGAGGGCAGCATCGACTGGAGCGGAGTCGGCCTGGGCGGCTATGTGCTGGAGGAGTTCGAACCAGGCATCGTGGCCTTGGGCTCGAGAAACCCCAACTACTACAAGGAGGGCAAGGCAAACTTCGACGCCGTCGAGATCCATCAGGTGACCGATGTGATCGGGCGCGAGGCGGGTGTGCAGACCGGTCAGTTCGACGCCATGATCGAGGCCGACCCGAAAACAGCGGATCTCCTCGCACAGAACGAGAACGTGATCGTCGAGGAAATCGCGACCGGCCAGCACGCCAGCATGCCAATGCACACCGACGTTGCGCCGTTCGACGATGTCAACGTCCGTCTGGCGCTGAAGTACGCCCTCGATCGCGAGGGCGCTCTGGACGTCGTGCTGCGCGGGCATGGCACGGTCGGCAACGATCATCCCATCCCTCCGACGATGCCCTACTTCGATCCCGCTATCGAGCAGCGGGTGTACGACCCCGACAGGGCAAAGTGGCATCTCCAGCAGGCCGGCATGGACAGCCTTGCCGTCGACTTTTCGACTTCGGAGGTGCCGTTCGTCGGTGGCGTCGATTTCTCGGTCTTCTATCAGGAGACGGCCAAGGCCGCGGGCATCGACGTCAACGTTATTCGCGAGGCGGAAGACGGCTACTGGTCGAACGTCTGGCTCGTCAAGCCTTTCTCACTGTGCGGCTGGGGTCCGCGCCCGACGCCGGACATGATCTTCTCGCTGGGCTACTACGGCCCCGCACCGTGGAACGACGCGCATTGGCAGAACGGGCGCTTCGATGAGTTGTTGATCCAGGCCCGTGCCGAACTCGACGACGTTCGCCGCGCGGAAATGTACTCGGAGATGCAGCATCTCGTGCGCGATGACGGCGGCACGATCGTGCCGTTCTTCCGCAACTACATCTGGGCCACCGCGCTCAACGTGCGGCACACCGAGAGCGTGTCGGGCGAGTGGTCGCTCGACGGGAACCGCGCACCGGAACGCTGGTGGTTCGCCGAAGGCACCGTCTGACCGTTCGTGGAGCGATTAAGGGGCCCGGCGTCCGCCGGGCCCTTCCCGCTTGCGCCTGAAGTCCAGGGACTGCTCCTTCCCGGACCACAGAAGATGCCGGAAGGCCGGACTCTCTCGGGGTATCGCCGGCCCGGTGTGGATGCGGCATGCCTACGTCCAGTCAATCTGCACGATCCCGTCGACAACGCGGCAGGCGTAGACCCTGATGGGCCGCGTCGCCGGACGGCCGGTGGCCTCCCCGGTGCGGATGTCGAAACACCCCTGGTGCAGCGGGCATTCGATGCGGAAGCCGTCGAGATAGCCGTCGCACAGATCTGCGCCGCCATGGCTGCAGCGAGCTGAGGTCACGTGGATTCCGCCTGGTGTGTCGTAGACGGCCAGGCGTCGACCCTCGAGAAGCGCAGGCGTCACGTCACCGCGATCGAGACGGGCGACGGCGATCAGATCGCGCCAGCGATCATCGTCCATCGGTGCCCACGAGGTCGCCGAGGCGCTCGGATCGTCCTGTAATCTGGCCAAGGATGCCGCGGTGGACGCCAAGATAGCCGCCGGCTTCGGCGTGCAGGTGCCCTTTCAGCTTCTCGTGAAGCGCGGGCAGGGCATGGAACGGAACCGACGGAGCGAAGTGGTGCTCCGCATGGAACGGCATGTTCCATGCCAGGAAGCGCCAGGGCCAGGACACCACAGTGGTGCGCGTGTTGGTCGTCATGTCGCGAACATTGGGTCGGCCGACGTGTTCCGTCATGCGGATGAGGCGCATGACGGGTTCACCCAGGAAAACCGGCAGCCACCAGAACCAGAGAGGTTCCCACCAGTCGAAGACGACGACAGCCACGGCGACCGCGAGATAGAGAGCCAGGAACACGCGCGCTTCGACGACGACCGCCCTTCGCTCCTCCGGTGGAACGAAGCGCTTCTCGGCTGCGCTCAGGCGCCCCCATGCGTGGTTGAGAAGGCCGCCGAACATGCCGCGCCAGTACGGCAGGGACGACAGGTAGGCGAGGTGCCCCCACACGGAACCGGACAGGGGGATCAACTCGGGGTCGCGACCCACGATCTGGGTGTATGTGTGGTGATCGCAATGTTCGTAACGGAAGAAGATCGGCGGGACGCAAATCCAGAAACCGCACCACGTCCCGACCCACTCATTGATCCTTCGCGTGCGGAACGCGGTGAAGTGCGTGCACTCGTGCTGCAGCGAGAAATGATGAACCAGGACCACCCCGTGGACGAACATCGCGGGAACGAGCCACCAGGTGCCGAGTGCCGTCCACACCAGCAGGGCCGTGGAGGCCAGCACGCCGTACCATAGCGGCAAACGGATCAGGGCCGGGAGATCGGAGCGCCGCATCAGGGACTTCAGTTCCCGCCGCCGGAGCGGCGCTGCGCCGTGAAACGCCTGGGTCTGGGGAGTGAGAACGTCTTCGCCCATGAACCCATCCTAGCAGCTTTCTCGCAACGGTCACCGCCTTCCTCGCGTAGCGTTCCATGGCTTGCCTCAGACGCCCGAACAACCCCTGTCTGGTCGATCGTCGTGACTGGTCTCACCAGTCCTGACCCGCGCCTTGATGATCGTCCGGCCATGCTGCGGCGTGTCGCGAGTCTCGACCCGAATCGTGCATGCCTCAAGTCCGAACCAGGCCAACATTGCGGTCGTCGCAACGTCGTGGAGGAGAACCGGAAATTCCCCCCACATCCCGGCCAGCACCGCGCCGGGCCTGCGCCGATCTGTATATCGGTTGGTCTGGGTCCCAGGCTTGTCCGACGGGTGGCGCACGATGCTCGCGCGACGCCGGATGGAGGAGGCCGTCCTGCATCCCGGTCATCGCGAAACTGTCTGACGGCTTTATCACCAGTCAGTGTAGGGCTACGCTTCATGGTTCCAGGGGGAAGAAGCGGCGCATTCCATGGCGGATCAGGTCAGGGTCAGTGACATCGATGCTCTCAAGTTC
>JAJEBJ010000036.1 GCA_022822575.1 Alphaproteobacteria bacterium
GTTCGCGGTCCCCAGGTCGATCGCCATGTCGGCGGAAACGAACCCCCACATGCCCCCGTCCTTCTGAACGGTGCCACGGCGCGTGGGCCGCATCCGGCATCCGCAGGCGCGGCCCAGGGCCCAATTGCCGTGTCCAGGTGCCTAGACCGATTCGCCCTGTCCCGGCAACCGGTGTTCCCGGTCCATCGGGCAGAACGTGTCGATTGTGGCGCCGGCTGAAGGCTGCCGAATGGCGGAGAGCGTAAGCACCGGCGTTCCACAGAAAAACGTATTCGGGCCGGGCTCGCGCGGAACCTCTTTCCCCCCGTAATCACTTCGCACCAGTCTCTGCAGAGCTTCGTGCGAAGTGCCCGATCCGGAGGATGCAGGTGCCGGCAATGTTCGGATTGAGCATCGCTGTGGAGCCGGGGGTCAGCCGCGCGACGGTCGAGTGGTCTCCCGCAGGATATCCGCAAAGGTCTGGCTGACCAGCGTCAGAGCCACGCCACGGCGAGTTACCAACTCGATCCTCGTGTTGAGGCGGTAGGCGTCGGGCAGGATGCTACGCATGCGCCCGCTCTCGACCCACCTCTCGGCGTAAGAGACCGGCAAATAGCCGATGTGCCAGCCCGACAGGATGAGGAACGCGACGCCTTCGATCTGACGCGCCGCCGCGGTCGACGGCAGATCGCCGGTGAGCGGTGCGACCTGCCGCTCGGACAGATAGGCGCGGTGAGCAAGATCGGCCGTGTGCAGGTCGTTTCGGTCGAGGTTGTGCGGAGCCCGGTCGAACAGCGCATGACCCACGCCGCAATAGAGCTCGACCGGATCGTCGAAGAGCGCCTCGTAGGACAGGCCCGGTCGGTGCTGGTGGAAGACGCCAATGCCCAGGTTGACCCGGTTCTCCAGGACCGCGCGCTCGATCTCGTCGGGCGCCAGCGTGTGGAAGTGAATGTGAACCCGCCGGGCCTTGCCCCTGAAGGCGCGAAGCACGTCGGCCAGTGGATGGCAACTCTCGGTGGCCCAGTTGTCGATCGCGGCGATCGAGAGCTCGCCGACCAGTTCGCCGCGCAGCGCGCCCACCGTGGTGCGGAAACTCTCCAGCGCGGTCGCGAGGTGCTGGCATGCCTCGTAGACGATCCGCCCCTTGTCGGTCAGGCGGAAGCCGGCCCGCCCGCGTTGGCAAAGACGCATGCCAAGGCGCTTCTCCAGATCGCCGAGCTGGCGGCTGATGGTGGACTGGCCGACATTCAGGGCAACCTGTGCTGCGGCGAAGCCGCCGCACTCGACGACCGTCATGAAGACCGCGAGCATGTGAAGATCGGCCTTGTGAAGACGTGGAACGGCGGGTGCGCCCGCCGGACTCTCACTTGATGTATTCTGCATACTAATATTCTTACATTGCTATTTTATCCAACTAAACGCAAGCCTACCATTGCGTTCATCTATTGGAGAATCGCGGCGGAGGCGCAACCGTGCCTCAAGGCAACGCGGATCGAAGCGGCCAACGACGGCGGGCCCATGCACGCAACGGGTGTGGGATTCGAAGCGCGCTGGCAGAGAGCCGGACGGCATGCCGTGGCGGCGTCCAATGGCTCCAACCCGATGAGACGAAGGAGAATACTATGAGGATAATCAATCGGTGTCGGCGCTTGTGCGCGGCGCTGCTCTTCATCGGCGTATCGCCTGTCGTCGGAATCGCGTCTGCCCAGGCTGTCGATGTCGTCATCGGCGTTCCCAACTGGCCTTCGGCGGCGGCAACGGCCAGCATTCTCAAGGTCGTGCTGGAGGACAATCTCGGCCTGGAAGTGGAGCTGCAGAACGGCACCAACCCGGTCATCTTCGAGGCGATGGACACCGGCAGCATGCACGTGCATCCGGAGGTCTGGCTGCCCAACCAGGCAAATCTGCACGGGAAGTACGTCGAGACCAAGGGCAGCGTCAGGATGAGCCCCAACGGCGTGCCGTCGTTTCAGGGCATGTGCGTAACAAAGGCAAGCGCCGATCGAACCGGAATCACTGCGATCGCCGATCTTTCCGATCCCGACATGGCCAAGAACTTCGACACGAACGGCGACGGTCTGGGCGAAGTGTGGGTCGGGGCGTCGGGCTGGGCTTCGACGAATATCGAGAAGATTCGCGCCAAGAGCTATGGCTACGACGAGACCATGGAGCTGCTGGAAATGGACGAGGCGCTGGCGATGGCCGACCTCGACGCAGCGGTCGCAAAGGATGCCAACCACGTCTTCTATTGCTACACGCCCAATCACATGTTCGCGCTGTACGATCTCGTCATTCTGGAAGAGCCCGTGTACGACGCCTCCAAGTGGACGATCATCCAACCGACCGACGACCCTGAATGGTTGGAGAAATCGAGCGCCCCGGTCGCCTGGGATCTGGCCTACCTGCACGTGCATTACGCGGCTTCCCTGGAGGAATCGCATCCGGAAGCCGCGGCCCTGCTGAGCAAGGTCGCGCTGACCACAGACCAGGTGTCTCATATGACATTCGGGCTTGTCGTCGAGAAGATGAGTGCGGACGACTACGCCAAACAGTGGGCGATAGATAACGCTGACCTGGTCGATTCCTGGATGAAGTAGGGCCCGTTGTCGTAGCGACGCCGGTGCGCATGAGATCCGATCGGTGCTGGACGGCTCATGCGGAAGGGAACGATCTTAGCGGCCACACTCTGAGCCGGTGCCTGAG
>JAJEBJ010000085.1 GCA_022822575.1 Alphaproteobacteria bacterium
CGACACGGGCGGCGTGCTGGTGAGGTTTGCCGGCCCGGCGTTCTCCAGGGAAAGCGACGACCTCCTGCCGGTCGCCCTGCGGGCTCGCCAGAGGGCTCTGGGCGGAGCCATGAGCTGGAGCCGTCCCCAGAGAATTGCAGAGTTCGACGCCGCCTCGCCCTTCTTCGGGCTGGTGACACCCCCGGACATTCTGGTCGACCGCCAGGTCCTTGCCGAGCCGACGGTCGATCTCTCATCGAAGACCTGGGCAAGGCTTGAGGATGGCACGCCACTCGTGACCGCCGGCGGGCGTGGCGATGGCTGGATCGTGCTGATCCACACCACCGCCAACACGCAGTGGACCAACCTGCCGCTGTCCGGTCTCTTCGCCGGCATGATCAGGCGTCTTGCCTTGCTCGCCGAGGGGTCGAACGCCGGTCTCGATGACGTCGTGCTTCCCGCGCTCGTGACACTCGATGGCTTCGGCAACCCTGCCATGCCGGAGTCCCACGTATCGGCCATCGCCGCCCCGGACATCGCGGACATCGTACCCGGGCCCCGCCATCCGCCAGGCATCTACGGCACCAGCGAGCTCGCACGCGCCGTGAACCTCGGTTCCCGCCTGGAACCCCCTGCCGCCCTGACACTTCCCGACAGCGTCACGGTGACCGGCCTCACTGGAGAAGGGGACGTCGATCTGCGACCCTTCCTCCTCGGTCTCGTTCTCCTGGTGGCATTCATCGAAATCGCCTCCAGCATGGTGCTGCGCGGGATCATTCCGCCATTCGGACGCCAGGCGGCAGCGGCCGTCGTCCTCACGATCATCGCCGCCACCGGCTCGGCCACCATGGCCAACGACATCCCTGCCGGAGTCCCGGACGCCGTTCTGGATGTCCGTTTCGGTTACGTCAGGACGGGAGATCCCGGGGTCGACCGGACGTCAAGAGCCGGGCTTTCCGGGTTGGGAGCGATACTGACCGCGCGCACTTCCATCGAACCCGGCGTCCCTGTCGCTCTTTCCCTCGAGACCGACAACCTTGTTCTCCACCCGTTGATCTACTGGCCCATCACCACCGAACAACCGGTGCCGTCGGCCACTGCCCGGGCGAAGCTCGATACCTACCTGGCCACGGGCGGCATCCTCGTGGTCGACACGCGCGATGCCGACCGCAACCTCGCCGGTCTGTCGGGGGTCGGACCCAACGCGGCACGGCTTCCCGACATGCTGAGAGGGCTCAACATCCCGGCACTGATGCGGGTGGCGCCCGGTCACGTCCTCACCCAGTCATACTACCTGTTGCAGGACTTTCCGGGGCGCTGGACAGGCGGTGCGACATGGGTGGAACAGCACCCCGGAGGTCTCAACGACGGAGTGTCATCCATCGTCATCGGCAGCAACGACTGGGCCGGGGCCTGGGCTCTCAACAACCAGCTTCAGCCTCTTCACCCGGCGGTTCCTGGCGGTGAGCGCCAGCGCGAAATGGCCTTCCGCTTCGGTGTCAACCTGGCGATGTACGCGTTGACCGGCAACTACAAGGCCGATGCCGTCCACGTTCCCATCATCCTCGAACGCCTGGGTCAGTGACCATGGGAACAGTCACCGACATCACATGGGCGCCGCTCCTTCCGGTGCCTCTCGTCGCTCTGGCGGGAATTCTGATCACGGGACTCCTGGTGTTCGGCCTGATACGCGGCATGCCGGGCATACCGTGGCGCGCAATCGCCGTCGCCGTGACGCTGCTCGCCCTTCTCAACCCGTCACTCGTCGAGGAACAAAGGGAGCCTCTGGCTGATCTGGCAGTCGTCCTCGTCGACCGTTCGGCAAGCATGACCCTTGGCGAACGTCCGGACCTGACCGACAGCGCGGTCGCGGGGCTCGGCGAACGTCTGGCACGTCTCGACAATCTCGAGGTGCGCGTTGTCGAGGCTCTTCCCGAAGCCGTCGAAGGCCCTGCCGATTCGGGCACGCGTCTCATGGGCGCCCTTACCCGTGCGCTCGCCGATGTCCCGGGCGAATCGGTGTCCGCCGTCATCATGATCACCGATGGCGCGGTCCACGACGCTCCCGATTCCCTCGCCGGCCTGAGGTGGTCGGCGCCGCTCCACGTCCTGATCAGTGGCCATTCAAGCGCCTTCGACAGGAGACTCGAGATCGTTGAGGCGCCCCGCTACGGGGTCGTTGACGAGGCGATTCCCATCGTCTTCCGGGTGTTCGATCAGGCTTCTGCCGGAACACCGGTTCTCGTCACCGTCACCACGCCGGACGGAACCACAATTCCCCGCCGGGTCACAGTGGGGGAACGACACGAAGTGCGTGTCGCCCTCTCTCACGCAGGACTTTCCGTCGTGCGTCTCGAGGTCGAGGAAAACCCGGGGGAGATCACCACCGTCAACAACCAGGCGGTGCTGCCGATCAACGGGGTTCGCGAGGATCTGAAGGTCCTGCTTGTCTCCGGGGAGGCCCACACCGGCGAACGCATCTGGCGCAACACCCTGAAGTCGGATCCGGCCGTCGAACTGGTGCACTTCACCATCCTGCGTCCCCCGGAAAAACAGGATTCC
>JAJEBJ010000091.1 GCA_022822575.1 Alphaproteobacteria bacterium
GGTGGTCGCTCAAACGGCAAGCGCGCGGCGCATATCGCTATGCAGCCGCGCCCATCCGAAGCGGTGGCTCGTCAAACTGCGTTCTTCCGTTGGGCGGGTGTTTGGTTCTAATCTCTGAGGTGTAGCGCGTTCCCATGGGCGAGGAGGTTCCCCCGTGGAACCGAACGAAGAGCGGCGGCTGACCACGATCCTGTCCGCTGACGTCGTCGGCTACAGCCGGCTCATGGCGGTCGACGAGGTGGGGACCCACGCGCAACTCAAGACCCACCGCAAGGAGTTGCTCGACCCCAAGACGGCCGAGTATCACGGCCGCACCGTCAAGCTGACCGGCGACGGCGCGCTGATGGAGTTTGCCAGCGTGGTCGAAGCGGTCGGCTTCGCGGTCGACGTTCAGCGCGCCATGGTCGATCGCAACGCGGCGGTCCCGGAGGATCGACGGATCGACTTCCGGATCGGGATCAACATCGGCGACATCATCGTCGATGACGACGACATCTACGGCAACGACGTGAATGTCACGGTGCGGCTGGAGGGTCTGGCCGAGCCCGGGGGAATCTGCGTTTCGGCCAAGGTTTACGACGAGGTGAAGAACAAGCTGGAGCTGGGCCTTGAGGATCTCGGCGAGCAGGAGGTCAAGAACATCCCCGAGCCGGTCCGGGTCTATCGCGTCCTGATCGATCCCGCTGCCGCCCGGGTATCGAGGGCGCCGAGGCGGCCGCAAACAAGGCCGTGGGGCTGGGCCGCGGCGGCGGCCGTGGCCGTCATCCTGGCCGGTGCCGGCGCGCTCTGGTGGCAGAAATGGGCGCCCGGGGTGGAGCAGGCCTCGGTCACGCGCATGGCCTTCCCCCTGCCCGACAAGCCCTCCGTCGCCGTGCTGCCGTTCGACAACCTGGGCGGCGACGCCGAGCACGAGGGTTTCGTCGACGCGCTCTCGGAGAACATCATCACCGAGCTGTCGCGTTTCAGCGATCTCTTCGTCATCGCGCGCAACTCGGTGTTCACCTACAAGGGCAAGCCCGTCAAGGTGCAGCAGGTGGCTGAGGACCTGGGGGTTCAATATGTGCTGGAAGGCAGCGTGCAGCGTTCGGCCGACCGGATAAGAATCACGGCGCAGCTGGTCGACGCCTTGACCGGAAAGCACGTCTGGGCCGAACGCTACGACCGCGAACTGTCTGACATATTCGCCGTGCAGGACGAGGTGACGCAGGCGATTGTTGCCAGGTTGGGTGGCAACGAAGGAGAGCTGGCGGAGGCCGCCACAAAGCGCGCCAGACGCAAGCCGACCTCAGATCTCGGCGCCTATGAGAGTTACCTTCTCGGCGTCCAGCACAAGCATCGCTACACCAGCGAGGACACTGTGCTCGCACACGAATTTCTCAACAGAGCGATCGCGCTCGATCCAAAATTTTCCCGGGCTTACGTGGCCCTGGCTTGGACTTACTTCCAGGAATTCCTCTTCGGATGGAGCGACGCGCCGGCCCGGTCGCTCAAGCACGCCTTGGAGGCGGCAAGGATGGCGGTTGCCCTCGACGACTCCGACGCCGAGGCCCACTGGGCTGTTGGCGAAATCTACATGTACAGAGGCGAATATGAGCGCACGAGAGCGGAGTACGACAAGGCCCTCGCCTTGAACCCGAACAATGCCGACATCCTGGCGAATTGGGGATTGAACATGGCCTTGCTGGGCGATGACGCGCAGGAGGGCATGAGACTGATAAGCAAGGCGATGCGCCTGAACCCGCATCACCCGGAATGGTACGATCGGGTCTTAGGCAACGCGGCATTTACGGCACGGAACTACGAGCAGGCGATCACGGCCATCAGGAACGTGAAGCACCACACGCCGCTCAGTCGCGCGGTGCTGGCCGGCAGCTACGCCCAACTGGGCCGGCTGGAAGAGGCCGGTGTCGAGGTGGAGGAAGCTCTGAAACTCGTTCCCGATGCCACGGTGGAGAGCCTGGGCAGTCGGCTGCCCTACGTGAATATGGCCGACGTCAATCACTTTCGTGAAGCTCTGCGCAAGGCGGGTCTGCCGGAGTAGAGAGGCTCGGTCAAAGTGCCGAACTTCCGGTTGTGGCTAGGCCCGACCCTCCGGACACAAGCGACCGCCCGTCCCCTCTTGACCAGCTCCCGACCCGCATGCTGCCATTTTCAGGCATTGCTTGAGACCGCGACAAAGCACAGGCCGTCCGCCCGTGAGTCCACGAATTCGAGCACTTCAATCGATCTGATTCAGGTACCACTCCACGAAGCGGACCGTGGCGGCTTCCCGGATCGCGTAGGGGCCGGGGCGGTAGATGCGGGGCATGAACAGTCGGCGACAGTGTTCACTCCACCTGGAAGCCGATCAGTTCTGCTTCGTTGTCGTCCGGCGCTTGGCCCAATGAGATCTGTCCCGAGCCCACCAGCTGGACGTTCTCGCGCTTGAGACAGAGCCACTTGTGGTCGGCGAGCGCGACGAAGGTGCCGTTCGAACTCTGATCGGTCAGGGTGTAGCGGTCGTCCTTCCCCTCGATGGTGGCATGACGGCGGGAAACGAGGTCGCCCTCGACAACGAGGTCGCATTCGCTCTCGCGGCCCATCCAGAGCTTCGCGCCGCCACGCACTTCCAGTCGTCGCCCGCGATAGTACAGGCTGAGTTGCCGCCTGGCCTGGGACACCGTCTGTGCGCCTTGCATCATCAGGGTGCCGTCGGCCTCGAGAGGCACCAGCCCGTAGATCCTGGTCGCTTCGGTCTTGCCCTTCAGCATCACCTCCTGGAGGAAGCGGGTGCTTGCGCCGATCGCCGCCGGCAGGCTGTCCACGACCGCTTCGGTGAAGAGGGTCTCGTCCGGCTTCGCGACGGAAGACACGCGCGCGGCGACATTCACGGCGTCGCCGAAAACGTCGTTGTCGCTCTCGATCACCGGGCCGACGTGGAAGCCGATGCGAATGTGCAGATCGCCGCCCCTGGCCAGTCTCTGCACGGCGCGCGCCCCGGTCAGGGCGCCCTCGGCGCCGTCGAAGGTGCACATGAGCCCGTCGCCCAGCGTCTTGACGACCCGACCGCCGTTGGTCTCCAGGGCGGCCGCGCAATCGATCAGGAAGGCTTGGATCAGCGACCGAGCCTGCAGGTCGCCCTGGCGTTCGAAGATCCCCGTGCTGTCGCAAACATCGATAAAGGCGATAGCCAGATCGCGTGTGTTCGCTTGCCCTTGCGTCATGGCCCGTGAGTTCTCCCCCTTCGACTCACTTACCAAACGTCCCCAGGCTAGCACGAACTGGCGGCAGAATCCCTCGAGCCGGTCATCGGCGCCGCGGCCGGCCGGCCGCCGACCCCTGCGCCTGCTCTCGATGCGGGCCCTGGAACGGCGATGCCGGCTTCCCTGGAACTGGCCCCTGAACCCGCCCGCGCCTGCCAAGTGGCCGTCGGCAGGGGCCAGAGCCGCGAGATGGAAGGGAAGCGAACGGGCCGCCTTCTCTGGGTCAATCTGTTCCTTGCATAAGATCAAAGCCTCGTCATAAAGCTCTATAGAAGAAGCTTTCTCTTGGAGGTTCGAGATCCATGGGTAACGCGATCTGGCTCTTCTTTGCGCTGCCCAAATGGTACTTCTCGACGATCTTCGCACCCTTCAGCGTGGGACCACTGACGGCAATCCCTGCACTTGGGATAGTTGCTCTTGCGATTGGCGCTGTGTGGGGAT
>JAJEBJ010000193.1 GCA_022822575.1 Alphaproteobacteria bacterium
CTGTGGGGCCTTGAGTAGCAGTCCCTCCGATCTCGGGACGGGGGCGCCGGACACCAGCGCCCCCGCTCTGTTTGCGGAGCACGTTTCCAAGACGTTCGGCGGCGAGAAGGCGCTCACCGATGTCGCCTTCACGGTTGCGCCACGGGAAGTTCACGGGCTCCTGGGCCAGAACGGCTCGGGCAAGTCGACGCTGATCAAGATTCTTGCGGGCTTTCATGCGCCGGACACCGGGGCGTCCCTGCAAGTCTTCGGGCGCCCCGTTCAATTGCCTCTGGCGCCCGGCCAATTCCGCGGGCTGGGGCTTGCGTTCGTGCACCAGCACCTCGGCCTCATGCCCAGCCTAACCGTGCTTGAAAACCTGATGCTCAGCGAGCTTGCGACGCGCGCCGGCGCCTACATCAATTGGACGCGGGAAAGGCAACGCGCCAGAGAGGTCTTCGCGCGCTTCGGCCTCGATCTGGATCCGTCGGCCAAGGTGGAAGATCTGCCGCAGGTGGAGCGCGCGCTTCTCGCTATCGTTCGCGCCTTCGACGATATCCGCGGCGAACGCGCTGCGCACGACACTCCGGGTATCCTCTTTCTCGACGAGCCCACGCCGTTCTTGCCCAAGGAAGGAGTGAGCCAGCTCTTCGGGCTGGTGCGTGGCATTGTGGACGAGGGTGCAAGCGTCATCTTTGTCTCGCACGATGTCGACGAGGTGCTCGAAATCACCGACCGCGCCACCATTCTGCGAGACGGCCGCGTTGCCGGGACCCTCGAAACGGCAAACGCTTTGTACGCCGACTTCGTCGAGTTGATCATCGGCCGCCGTATCGAGACGTTCCAGGCCAAAGCGCACGACCTGCGCGGGGCGGAAGTCGATGTGGCCGTGAGCGGTCTGACCGGCGGCACTGTCGTCGATCTTTCCGTGAACCTGCGCCGCGGCGAAGTCCTCGGCCTGACCGGCTTGATCGGCTCCGGTTTCGACGAGGTGCCCTATCTGCTGTTCGGTGCTTCGCGAGCGGACTCGGGCTCGCTCAAAATCCACGACAGGACATACGAGCTGCATGACATTTCGCCGCAGCGGGCGATGGAGGGAGGCATAGCGCTGCTTCCCGGCGACCGCCTCGGATCGGCGGGCGTCGGCGACCTGACGCTCATCGACAACATCACCCTTCCCGTCCTGTCTTCGTTCCACGGCCTGACCGGCCTAAAGCGCCGTGCGATGCGGCGCCGGACGTCAGAGCTGGGCAGGGAATTCGACGTGCGGCCCAACGCGCCGGAGAAGGAACTCGAGTCGCTTTCCGGCGGCAACCAGCAAAAGGTTCTGCTCGCCAAGTGGATGCAGACCGCCCCGTCCCTCATGCTGCTGGACGAGCCGACCCAGGGCGTGGATGTCGGCGCCCGGCAACAGGTCTTCGGGGCCATCCGCGACGTGGCGGATCAGGGCGCGGCGGTCATCTGCGCCAGTACCGACTATGGGCAGCTCGCGGCGATCTGCGATCGCGTGCTGATCTTTGCGCGCGGTCGGGTGGTCCGAGAGCTCGTCGGCAGCGATGTCACCAAGGACCGCATCGCCGAACAGACGGTGCTCAGTCTGGCATCGGGCAATCAGAGAGAAGCCGGTTCAGCGGGCCATTCAACGGAGCAGGTACATGGCTGAAGAGACCCAGGTACCTGTAAAGGAGAAGGGTATCGATTGGCTGCTCGTGCTGGAAAAGTACGCGCTGATCCTGGCCTGGATTGCGTTGATTGTGGTTTTCGCCTTCGTGGCCCCGGCATCCTTTCTCCAATGGCCGACCTTCTCCTCGATTATTTTTGGCTCCCAGGCCGTCCTGGTCGTGCTGACCCTGGGCCTGATCATCCCGCTCACGGCGGGCGATTTCGACGTTTCGGTCGCCGCCGTCCTGACCTTCTCGGCGATGATTCTCGCAGTCCTGAATGCCAAAATGGGCCTGCCGCTATGGCAGGCCGTTCTGGCTTGCCTGGCCATGGGGCTGATCGTCGGCTTCCTCAATGCGTTCTTCATTATCTTCTTCCGAATACACTCCTTGATCGTGACCCTTGGCACGGCGTCGGTCATCCAGGGGCTCATTCTATGGATCAGCAGCTCACAAACTCTGAGCGGCGTATCCCCCGGCCTGATCGACTGGGTCATCGTCAATCGCCTCTTCGATATTCCGCTGGCCTTCTACTACGCAATGGCTCTGGGTGTGATCATTTGGTACGTCTTCGAGTTCACCCCCATCGGACGGCGCCTCCTGTTCGTGGGCCGAGGACGCGAGGTCGCTCGCCTGTCCGGTATCAGCGTGGTGCGTGTCCGCGGGGTTGCGCTCGTGGCTTCCAGCGTGATTGCCGCGCTCGCCGGCATCATCAACGTAGGTACAACGGGCGGCGCCGACCCGCTGTCGGGCCTTACTTTCCTGCTGCCGGCCTTTGCCGCCGCATTCCTTGGCGCGACGAGCATCGTGCCCGGGCGGTTCAACCCCCTGGGCTCGATCATCGCGGTGTTCTTCCTGGTAACCGGCATTACCGGCCTCAACTTCCTGGGCGTCGACACGTTCGTGCAGAACATGTTCAACGGCGCCGCACTGATCTTGGCCGTGTCCCTCTCGCAGCTCGTGCGCGGTCGGAAGGAGCAGGGGCTGACCTGATTGACGTCGAACGCGCGTACCGTGCTTTCGGCACCGGGCAACCATGTCAGGCGGATCGAGAAGGTTGAGGCGCGACCGCTCAGCAGGGTTCCTCGTGGAATCAGCAAGGCTCCTCGTGGAAGAAGCGGAGCCGATGAGCGGCGATGCGGCCGAAGCGGATCGCCTGCTTGCGACGCAGCCCCTGGGCCATGAGCCGGAGCGGCGCCTCGCGCCTGATCTCGGCGCCGAAGCGGTCGGCGACGATGATGCCGACGTCCGCCGGCAGAACGTCCAGCGGGAACTCGTTGCAGACCCCGAAGAAGAGCCGGTCGCAATGGCCGCGATAGTCGCCCCACTTGGTATCGGCGCGAAAATCGGCAAGCCCGCTCTTGATCTCGACGATGACGAAGCGCCCCTTGCTGTCCTGGCCCAGCACGTCCGCCCGCCGGCCGGTGCCGAGCGGCACTTCGACGAGCGGGCATATCCCCATCTCGTCGAGCAGCCGGCAGACCCCGCGCGCCAGCCCTTCCGCCCGCCCCTCGGCCACGCAGGGCCGCGCGAGATCGAGCGCAAGCTGGGCAGACGCGGCCTCGGAGACGGCAACGGACATGAACACCACGGTCGTGATTGACCCGATGTTCCTAGTTTAGTCCAATTTTGGTTCTTTCATACCCCTCGGTAGTAAGAGGAGAATTAAAGTGCCGGGGTGTCGCTATTCTGCCGGAAGATGGCGGAAGTTTCCGGATGGGTTGCGGTGGGATGGGCGGATCGCCCGCCCCTACTCAGGTCGCGTGGCGCGCCTCGTCGAGCCGGTGCAAGGCCCATGCACTGGCCTTGCGTCGAAAGCGACAAAAGGTCTCACGTCAAAGTCGACGCTCGTTCTCTCGCCCTCCAAGACATAACTGACG
>JAJEBJ010000191.1 GCA_022822575.1 Alphaproteobacteria bacterium
TGACAAGGGGGTCTCCGCGGGAGAGCAGGGGTCGCGTGTGATCGGCTCCGACGCGCCGCAGGAGGGTGCCGGGACCGGCCCGCAGCCACACCGTGTGAGCTTCCTCCAGGATGTGACCACGCGTTGCCTCGTTCATGAGAGCGCCGCCGCCGGCGGCGATGACCCCCGGACCGGATCGCAGCAGACGCTTGATGACGCTGTGCTCGGCGCGGCGAAACTCCTCTTCGCCGAACCGCTCGAAGATGTCTGTCACCGAAGCTCCTGCCGCCTTCTCGATCTCCTCGTCCGAATCCCAGAAGGGAAGGCCGAGCCTTGCTGCCAGGCGTCTGCCCACACTCGTCTTTCCTGCGCCCATCATCCCGACAAGGACAATCGGCCGGTCTGCCTTCACCACGCCTTCTCCGGCGGCAACAATTGCCGCATCCCTGCCATAAACGTATAGATTGTACTTCGTGATGTGTTCAACGTTCCACGACTGCGCCCAACCATGCGATTGATCAAGCGCTTCCTCATCCTTGTGGTTCTTCTCGCCGTTGCGGGCGGAGCCGGTTACCTCGCCGTGTGGGACATCAAGTCTCCGATGCGCACGATTGTCGAGGATGTTCCCGATGACAGGTTTGACAACTAGCCGTCTTGTCGGCGCCGGACTGGTCGCCGCCGCCATGCTGGCCACGGTCGGTGCGCACGGTCAAGACGCCGAGCCCCTCGTCATCATTCCCCTCGAGCCGGTTGAAATCGACATCACGACTGTCGAACCGGTTGAACCCGACGTCACCTCCTCTGGGGCGGTTGAATCGATCGAGGTGATTGAGGACATCGTTGATCCAGCGACGGAGACGGTGCAGCAGCAGGCGGAAGAACCGGCGGCTGACGGCCTCGAGGTGGACGCCCTTCCGGCCCTTGTTGCCGGTCGTGTGGGAACCATCGGCGAGACGACAGGCGGATTCTCCCGAGACCTCTGGCAGAACAGTGACGGCGCCTTCATCGCCTCCCTCATGGGCATGCTTGGATCCGGAACCGAGAGAGTGCCGGATCTGGCTCGGCGCCTGCTGCTGACCACGGCCGATCCCCCGGCCGATGCAGTGGACGACTGGCTGGGGATGAGGATCGAAACCCTGATTGCCCTTGGCCTCACCGACGATGCCGCTGATCTCATGCAGCGTGCCGGGCGCCGGGCACTGCAGGGAGCGGGCAACAAGGGCAAGATCGACGTGCTCCTTCTTGCCGGCGATGGCGGGGAGGCATGCCAGGAGGTCCGCACCCAGCTTGACGAGGACGATGACCCCTATCTGGCCACCGCGCTGGTGTTCTGCCAGCGTCTCGAGGGCGCCCATGCCGCCGCGGAACTGAGTCTGTCCGTGCTCCAGGATGCCGGTGTTGACATCGATCCCCGCTATCTGGCGCTGGACAGGGCGCTTGCGACGTCCACGCCGGTGGATCTCGCCGCGCTTGGAAACGTCACGCCTCTCATGTTTGCCATGGCCCTTGCCGGCGCCGCCGAGGTCTCCATCGGATTTCTCGATCACGCGTCTTTGCCTGTCTTGCGGGCGATCGCCGATCGCCCCGGACTTCCCGACGCTCTGCGTCTGGCCGCCGCGGAGCGGGCAACAGCCCGCGGTTTCATGGCGCCAGGCGACCTTGCCTCCCTTTACCTGGAGGCCGGTCCTTCCACCGATTCGCAAGCCGGTCCGGTCATCCGGGCACAGATGTTCCAGGACCTGATGGGTGCGGCGCTGGTGGAGGACAGGGCGAGACTCATCGCCTCGTTCGTCCAGCTCGGAGCAAGGGCGCCGGATCCCTGGGTGTTCCGGGCCGTGGCCATGGTGGCGGCCACCGAGGTTGCCGCACTGGCTCCGGGCAACGGGCTTGGCTGGTTCTCTACCCAGGCGGTCCTCACGCTGCTGGCGGCGGGAGCGGCAGAGGACGCTGCCGGATGGTGGCCCATTATCGAACAGCGTGCGCTCCTCGATCACGCGGCGGCGGCGGAAGCGGCCGTCTTCTGGCCTCTGCTCCGGTTGTGGATGGGCGACGACCTCTTCGATGACGGCACCGCGATGCACACTTGGTGGCGGACGGTCGTTGGAGTCG
Source organism: Alphaproteobacteria bacterium (assembly GCA_022822575.1). GTDB lineage: Bacteria > Pseudomonadota > Alphaproteobacteria > SP197 > SP197 > SP197. The sequence goes on from JAJEBJ010000191.1 coordinate 2,089, forward strand.
CACCCGAACGCGCCCGTCGACTTGGAGAACTCTACCTTGTCCTCCTGGCGGCCCTGGATGACCGGATCGCCGAGCCGATCCTTCACGACATTCTTCTCGCCAGGTTCGGCGACAGGCAACTGATTCCGCGTGAGAGCGCCGGCGACGCCGGGCTTGTCGTGGCACTCGGCGCGGCTTCCAGGGATGGTCGTCTCGGCGAGGCGCTGCTGCTCTCCACCATCCTCCTGTCGTCGCAGGATCCTTCCCGCGTGGACATCCGGAGTGCCGCTGCCGTGATAGGAGCCCTGAGAGCGCTGGGACTGGAACGCGAGGCGCGGCTTCTTGCCCTCGAGGTCGCCTTCGCGAACGCCGTCTGACAGAACGGAAAGGGAGTCCCCGCATTCATGGTCCGCACGGTGCGACGGTGACGAAGGACAGTCAGGGTCCGGCGGATGTCATCGGCCTCTTCCTCGAGATGATGGTGGTCGAACGTGGCGCATCCTCCAATACGGTCGAGGCCTATCGCCGGGACCTTTCGGACCTTTCGGACTACCTGGCGCCCGGCTCCCTTTTGGAAGCCTCATCCGACGACATCCGACGCTGGCTCGGTGCACTGCGCCGCCGCGGCGCCAGCGCCGGAACCGCGGCGCGGCGCATGTCGGCTGCCCGCCAGTTCTATCGCTTCCTTGCCAGCGAGAAACTGCGCGGCGACGATCCGGCGGCAAGGCTGGAATCGCCCCGGTCCGGACCGGCCCTGCCAAGGGTGCTGTCCCAGGATCAGGTCAGCCGTTTGCTGGAGACCGCTCAGAGTGGTGACCAGCCGGAAGACCTGCGCCGGGCGGCCCTGGTGGAACTGCTCTATGCGACCGGTCTGCGTGTTTCCGAACTCGTCTCCCTGCCCGCCCGTGCGATCGAACGGGATGCGCCCTTCATCATCGTGCGCGGCAAGGGGGGGCGTGAACGTCTCGTGCCCATTGGCGAGCGGGCCCTTCGAACGGTCAGGGCCTGGCTCGCCGTGCGTCCGGGGCCGTCTCCCTGGCTGTTTCCCTCCCGCGGCGCTTCCGGTCACCTGACGCGCCAGTCCGCAGGCAGGATCCTGAAGAAACTGGCCTTGGACTCGTGCCTCGACCCGGCGGCGGTCTCTCCTCACGTGCTGCGTCATGCCTTTGCCAGCCACCTCCTGGACAACGGCGCAGACCTGCGATCCGTCCAGACCATGCTGGGCCATGCCGACATATCCACCACACAGATCTACACCCATGTCCTTGAGGAACGCCTCAAGTCTGCCCTGTCCAGACATCACCCTCTCGCTTGACAGTTACCAGTGGCGCAAGGCATGGAATCGTGCCACTCGTTCACCCCGGGGGAGGACCGGATCATGAGTTTCACCATCATCGATGCCGCTCCGGCGCGGCTCAACCGCAGCGAACTCGCCGTCCCGGGAAGCCGCACGGAGCTCTTTGCCAAGGCAGCGGCCGGCGATGCCGACGTCGTCTTTCTCGATCTCGAGGATGCCGTCGCGCCGGACGACAAGCCGCAGGCCAGGAAGAACGTGATCGAGGCTGTCAACGACCTCGACTGGGGCTCCAAGACTCTTTCCGTGCGCATCAACGGACTCGACACCCACTACATGTACCGTGATGTCGTCGACGTGATCGAACAGACAAATGGCCGGCTGGATCTCATCATGATCCCCAAGGTCGGAACGCCGTCCGATGTCTATGCAGTCGACATGCTCGTCACCCAGGTCGAGGACGCGATGGCGCGCACGAATCGCATCGGTTTCGAACTCATCATCGAGACGGCGCTCGGCATGTCCAACGTCGAGGCGATCGCCGGTGCCAGCGGACGCAACGAGAGCCTGCACTTTGGCGTGGCCGATTACGCTGCCTCGACGCGTGCCCGCATGACCACCATCGGCGGTCCCAATCCCCTTTACGGCGTGCTGACCGATGCCGAGGGCGAGGCCCCACGGGATTTCCACTGGGGAGACATGTGGCACTTCGCCATTTCCCGCATGGTGGTGGCGGCCCGGGCACAGGGTTTGCGGCCCATCGACGGACCCTTCGGCGATTTCCGGGATGGTGACGGCTATCGCGCCCAGGCCAACAGGGCAGCTGCCCTGGGGTGCGAGGGCAAGTGGGCCATTCATCCGGGGCAGATTCCCCTCGCCAACGAGGTGAACAGCCCCTCCGAAAAGGAGGTGACCCAGGCGCAGCGCATTCTCGAAGCCATGGACAAGGCGCAAAGGGAAGGCCAGGGGGCGGTCTCCCTGGACGGCAAGCTGATCGATATCGCATCGATCAAGCAGGCCGAGGTGATGGTGCGAAAGGCCGAACAGATCAGGTCGGCCGGATAGGGACAGAGTCCCCACCGTCATGCGCCTGGCACTGGAATTCGAGCGGCCAATCGTCGAACTCGAGAGCAAGATCGAGGAGCTTCGCCGGCTGTCGGTCGACGATGGCGTCAACATTGTAGACGAGGTCAATCGTCTGGAGACGAAGCTCGACCGTCTCCTCATCCAGACCTATGGCAAGCTCAGCCCGTGGCAGAAGACCCAGGTCGCCAGGCACCCGGCGCGTCCCCACACGTCGGTCTTCATCTCGTCGCTCATTGAGGATTTCGTGCCGTTCGCCGGAGACCGACTCTATGGCGAGGATCCCGCGATGCTGGCGGGCGTCGGTACCTTCAACGGGCGTCCGGTGGTGGTCATGGGCCACGAGAAAGGCAACGACACGGACAGCCGCGTCCGGCACAACTTCGGCATGGCGCGGCCCGAGGGCTACCGCAAGGCCGCCCGGCTGATGCGCCTGGCGGACCGTTTTGGTCTGGCGGTGGTCTCCTTTGTCGATACGGCCGGAGCCTACCCGGGAATCGGCGCCGAGGAGAGAGGACAGGCGGAGGCCATCGCCCGTTGCATCGAGACCTGCCTCACCATCCGGGTGCCGTTGGTGTCCGTGGTGATTGGAGAGGGCGGCTCAGGGGGCGCCATCGCCATTGCCGTGGCGGATCGCGTGCTGATGCTCGAACACGCTGTCTACTCCGTGATCTCTCCGGAAGGCTGCGCCTCCATCCTGTGGCGCAGCAGCGATGAGGCCGAGACGGCTGCCAATGCCCTCAAACTGACCGCCACCGACCTGGAAGGACTGAAGATCATCGACCGTGTGGTGAAGGAGCCTCTGGGTGGCGCCCACCGCGATCCCGACG
>JAJEBJ010000423.1 GCA_022822575.1 Alphaproteobacteria bacterium
GCTACCTCTCGAAAGTGGCGGACCACGATCCGATCGGCGCCTGGAACTACTGGCGGACGTCGCTCGGCGGCGTGCCGATCGGCGACAGGATTCGCGACCTTGTCAAGGCAGGCAAGGTCGATCCCTTCGACGCCCTGGCCAAGGGTGCGAGGGACGGGGATCCCCAACCATGAGTGCGGGAAGCGTTGCGGTCCGGTTCCTCATCGCCGCGGCCATCAGCCGCAAGGCGCGTGTCGACATCTATGCGACAACAACCGATCTCCTCGCCAGCGGCTTTTCCCTGGAACGTGCGCTCGCCATCGCCGTTACCGTGGCCGCGGACCAGGGCAAGCACATCGAGGCGCGCATGGTGGGACACTGGCAACGGGCGCTGCGGAACGGCCGGTTTGCCGACGAGGTGACACTCTGGGTGCCATCATCGGAAGCGATGATCCTCGGAGCCTACGGCCGTGTCGATGCACGCCATCTCTTCGACGGCGCGGCGAGGGTGGCCGACCTCCAGGACCGCCAGATGACCGCCGTCCGCGCGGCACTGGCCATGCCGGCCCTGCTCTTCGCGACCTTGGCGGTCATGCTCTGGGGTGCGGGCGGCTACTTCATGCCGGTGCTGGGAGATCTTGTCCCCGCCGACGAATGGCCGGCCATCGCCACCATCTTCCGGGACGCGTCGCTGCTGCTCTACCACTATCCGCTGGTGTTCGGCCTCGCCCTCGTGGTGCTGGCGGGCGGCGTGGCCGCCGTCATGCTGACGTGGACGGGACCGCTGCGCCCCCTTCTCGACTCCGTGGCGCCCTTCTCGCTCTACCGCACCGTGGTCGGCTCGGCCTTCCTCTTCGTGCTGCTCGAGTACCTCAAGGCCGGAGTCGATCTCAACGGCCGCACGTTCGAGGATCTCAAGCGTCAGGCCTCGCCCTACACGCGCCACCGGATTGCCGCCATCCAGGACCTCATGACGAGGGGGCATGGCCTCGGCGCCAGCATGATCGCGGCCGGCCACGGGTTTCCCGATCCGTCACTGGCCCCTGTGGTGGCGGCGCTCGATGGCATCCCCGACTGGGAAACGAGGCTTGGCTGCTTCGTCGACCGCTGGACCCGCCGCTCTGAGGCGCTGCTGAAAGCCCGCACGGCGATTCTCAACGCTCTTCTCCTGTTGATCGCCACCATCATCGCCGGCGGCGGCATCCAGTCCCTGTTTGCCGTCATGGACGCCGCAGGGCGCGTCGGCAGCGGCAGCTACTAGACTCTTCACCACCCGAGGACATCCATGACCCCATCCCCTGACAGTCCAGCTGTCGCCAACGGCGATCACCCGACAGTCCAGAGAGCGCTCATCGTCCCATCCAACCGGCGTGGCCGCCGCCGGCACCGTGGCCTCACTCTCTTCGGCGTGCTCATGGGCCTGACACTCTTTGCCGCCGCTGTCATCGGTGCGGTATCCCTTTACAACACCGCCCAGGAGACCCAGGACCGCAACGACGCCCAGGCGCTGCTCACCCGCCTGCAGGTCGCCGTACAGCAGATCTACCTCGGTGAATCCGCCTACCCGACAGGCTCGCTCGTCCCTGCCCTCGATGTGCGCGGCGCCATTCCCGCTTCGGCGCGCCTGGAGGCCGCGGGCAACGTCACCATCCGCCATCCCTTCGGCGCTGCTGTCCAGGTAACCGGCGCCGGAGCCCGGTTCAACATCCTCTTTGAGGATCTGCAGAACGCCGCCTGTGCGTCCCTGCTCGATCCCTATGTCGGACAGGGCGGCGGCACTTCCGGTCTCTGGCAGGTGTCGATCAGCGGCACCGCTCTCGCCAGCCCGCTTACTTCGGCCGCCGTGACCGCGGGATGCGCCAACGGCGCCGACAACGACATCACCTTCACCTTCGAATAGGAACAGACGTGGTGTCCCGCCGCCTCAGACGAGGTTCCGCCGAACTCTTCGGCGTTCTCCTCCTCATGGCCCTCGCCTTCACCGTGCTGGCGCATCATCACCGCGAACGCGTGACGGCTGCCCTTGCGGAGCGCGACGAAGCAGCAGGGCGACTCCTTGCCGCCTGGTTCCTCGCGGCCCACCGGACCGTTCAGGAAGGGTCGTGGCTCCAGGTGCCCGGCATGGGTGGCAGCGAGCTCCTCGCGCAGGATGTCGCGGCACCGCCGGGGCTGAAGCGCGATTCCCGGATCCGCCTGGGCCTCATCGATGACGGCCACGGCGTCGCCATGGCCTTTGCCGTCTTCACGCCCCGGGGAGGAGAATCCGTGCGCCATGTGCGTACGGGGGCCATCGACGGCGGCCTCTCCCGCCTCGAGGAGGCTGGGATCACGTCAGGACCCATGGCCCGCCACCTGGCCGCCATCGAGACCGTGACGGGAGCCTCCCTGGAAACTCATTCGCTCTACATCACGGCGGATGCCGGGCTGCGCTGGAGAAACGGCATTCTCCATCGCCGGCCCCAGCCGGGCCGGCCGTGGCTCAACCGCATGGAAGGCGGTCTCGATGCCGGTTCCTTCGCCATCCTCGATGCGTCAGCGGTCGGAGCCGTCGCGGTCACGAGCTCCCTTTCCGGAGCCGCCGGTTCGGCGCGCGTGACCGGATCCCTGGGCGCCGCCACCCTCGAAGGAGGCGAACTTGCCTCCGCCGGCATTGAGGCGGCTCGCCTGACGATCGACCGCGACCTTTCGGTGGGAAGCCTTGCCGCCAGCGGTCGGGCGAAG
>JAJEBJ010000185.1 GCA_022822575.1 Alphaproteobacteria bacterium
CGCATGACGTCGGAACCCTCACGGAGAAACTCGGTCTGGAGCCGGCGCGGGCGCTGTATCAGGCCTTTGATGCAGCAGTCGATCGAGTCGAACAGCTTGTCGAGCAGGAGGCCATCAACTGTGATTTCCGGCGGAGTGGCAAGATAAAGCTGGCAGCCAAGCCGGCGCACTATCATCGCCTGGTCAAGACACACGAACTTCTGTCCCGGGAGGGCTTCGATCTGGATACGGCGCTGGTGCCGGTTTCGGAACTGGGGCAGGAAGTGAAGTCCAGCCAGTTTCATGGTGGGCTGCTTTACCGACGCAGTGCCATGGTGCACGTCGGACGCCTCGGGATCGGGCTGGCCGAGGCTGCAAGCAGGCAGGGTGCCCGCATCATCGAGCACACCAGGGTCAGCGCTCTGAACCGCCTTGCGGGAACGCGTCATGACATCACCTCGTCTCGCGGGACGATTCGAGCCGAGAAGGTGCTGGTGGCGACCGGAGCCTGTACCGGCCATCCGTTCTCCTACTTCCGACGACGCATCGTACCGGTCGGCAGCTTCATCCTCGCCACCGAGCCGCTGACGCCCGATCAGGTCAACAGCATCATGCCGACCCGCCGCACTGCCGTAACGACGAAGAACATCGGCAACTACTTTCGTGTTTCACCGGACGACCGGCTGATCTTCGGTGGCCGCGCGCGCTTCGCTCTCTCGAATGCCGACTCCGATGCGAAGAGCGGCCGTATCCTTGAGCGGACGATGCTTCAGGTGTTTCCTCAGTTGGCCGGAACCGGGATCGCCTATTGCTGGGGTGGTCTGCTTGACGTCACCACCGACCGCTTGCCGCGAGCGGGTCAGCAGGATGGACTGTACTATTCCATGGGCTACAGCGGCCATGGCGTGCAGATGTCCGTCTACATGGGCGAAGTCATGGCGCGGGTCATGGCAGGTGAAACGGAAGCGAATCCCTGGCGGGACTTCTCGTGGCCTCCCGTACCGGCGTTTGCCACCTCGCCGTGGTTCCTGCCTCTGGTCGGCCTCTACTACCGCTTCCTCGACTATGTGACGTAAGGCTTCCCTGGTGCACCAACCGCTATGCCGTTGCAGTTTGGTCGTAGGTATTGCACGAGATGTGGGAGTTTCGGGATGGCCCGCACGTCGATTTCGCTTCCCGGTCGAGCGCGCCTTTCGAACCACCTGAGCGTTGGGGTGATGAGATCGTGATGCGGTGCGCGAGATGCTTCGCCGCACGGAGCGGGAGAGCTTGCGGCAGCGCAGGTTTTTCCAAGCTGCGTCTGTCGGTTCTCGCCGAAATCAGGACCCGGGTACCACGGCCAGTCGTCTGAAACGGAGATGGAGCAGGCCACCCGCCCGGTGGCTCACCTCACGTCCGGCATGCTGGTACTGGCGAACCGCCGCTTCGGCTGCTTCAGGCCAGCGGGCACCCAGTCAAATTCCGAAACGGATGATCCGATCAAGTTCGCCATGAACCAGTGGAAGGGCCAACATGTTTCGACGGTTGTTGCCGACGAAACGCTGAAACGGATGGGCCGCAACATTGAATGCGTCACCGTCGGATACCATCCGCAGGCCACGGCTGTCGCCGAAGGCGTTGGCGACCCGGATGGCGGCATCGGAGATGCCCTCGAGGTCCATGGCGAGGAACTCTGCCCAGGGCCGGAAGGCCTCATGCAAGGCTTCCTCATCCCGCTCCTTCTCACACACCCGCGCCTTCCTGTTGCCTCGGCGTGCCGGCACCTGCGCTTGATGGGCCGATGCAGCCAGGCCGCCGGTTGCGCCACCGATGCGAAGAATGGAGATCAATCGACGATGTGGTAGACCGGGGCCTTCTCCATGGACCAGGTGTCCGTCTCGGCGTCGTACCGGGACAGCGTGAAACAGTGCCAGTTGTCGTCGTCGAGCATCATGTGGTCGCCCCGGTAGTAGTACCCGGGCCAGCGTGTCTCCTTGCGGAAGAGCGTGTGCTGCATGACGCTTTCCGACGCCAGGAGCCGATGCCGGAACTCCCATGTCCGCTGCAGCTGGTGAAGGTCCTCGGCGCCGATGTGCCGGGCATCGTCCTTCAGCATCTCCATCAGTTCCAGGCCGCGATTGAGCAGCGGTTCGTTGGTCATGTAGTTGACCGTGATGCCGCCGCAGTACTCGTCCATGAGCTTTTCGAGGCGCTGCAGGGCGTGGAGAGGCAGGATGTAGCTTGGCGAAACCGTTCCGGCCACGATTTCATTGCGACCGATAGCGTAGTTGTCGAGCGGCTTGAAGATCTCCGTCTTGAGGCGACCGATTTCCGTTTCGTCGACCAGGGGTTCGTCGCCGACATCGTTGATGTAGTTCACTGCGGCCTTGGCGGCGATCCGGCCTTCCGTGAACGACCCTGACGAGAACTTGTGCGGGGTGCCGCCGCTGGCGTCGCCGGCACCGAACAGGCCACTGGTGGTCGTCATGCGGTTGTAGCCCCATCGGTACTCGCCCGGCGCATAGTCTTCCGGACCGCTCGCCCAGGCCCCGGAACAGGTGGCGTGAGAGCCCATGACATAGGGCTCCGACGTTGTCAGCTCCGGGTTGGTGTGTTTGGGGTCGATGTTCTGCGATGCCCAGACCACGGCCTGGCCAATCGTCATGCCCAGGAAGTTCTCCCAGCCCACGGTCTCCTTGTGCGGATCCTGAAAGGCCTCCGTGGTCACCATGCGGATCGGTCCTCCGCCATGGGCGAGTTCCTTCAGCAGGGCATGGTTGCGCAGGCACGTCGGGACCGGGTGACGGTCGACATAGTCACCTACCAGTTTCCTGGTATCGTCGTACCATCTGGATTCATACTCTTCGCCGTAGGCGTTCTGCGTGTAGGTCTTGAGATGCAGGAAATAGGCGCCGACGGGGCCGTAGCCGTCCTTGAACCGGGTCAGGACGATCCGGTTCTCCATCTGCGTCATCTTGGTGCCGATCTGAATGGGCAGGCCGTAGGCCGATGCGCTGCTCCAGGGCGCATACCATGTCCTGCCCATGCCCTCGCCGACGGATCGAGGCTTGAAGATGTGCGAGGCGCCGCCCGCCGCAACGATCACCGCCTTCGCCCTGAAGACGTAGAAGTCACCCGTGCGGACGTTGAAACCCACGGCGCCCGCGGCCCGGTTGGGATCCCGCTTGTCGACGAGAAGGTGGGTCACCATGATCCGGTTATAGACCTCGGTCGCGGCCTTTCGGGCCGCCTCGGCGACGATGGGCTTGTAGCTTTCGCCGTGGATCATGATCTGCCACTTGCCCTCGCGCTGATAGCGGCCGGTCTCCGGATCCCGCATCATGGGAAGACCCCAGTCCTCGAACATGTGGACCGTTGAATCCACGTGCCGGCCGATATCGTAGGCCAGATCCTCGCGAACCAGTCCCATCAGGTCATTGCTCGCATAGCGGACAAAGTCTTCAGGTTGATTCTCGCCCCACTGCATACCCATGTAGCAGTTGATGGCGTAGAGACCCTGTGCGACAGCGCCACTGCGCTCGATGTTGGCCTTCTCGACGCAGACGACCTTGAGATCACGCCCCCAGTAGCGGGCTTCGTAGACGGCGCCGCATCCGGCCATGCCGCCGCCGACGACGAGAATGTCGCAGGCGACCTGGATTGTCTTTCTGCGCTTGAAGAGGCCCATCAGACCGCTCCCGGCTTGAGGCGTTTGGGATCCAGAACCGGCAGCCCGCCGTCAATGTTGAGGAGGTCGGGTTCGTGGGCGAGTTCCTGGGAACTGAAACGGGAGGCCTCCGGCCTGTCGTACTCGGCGGACGACTTGATCGATCCCCATTTCGTGGTGCGAATGGGCGAGACGAAGTTCTTCTCTTCGCCGTTTCTGAACCTGACCTTCCACGAAACGGTGCCCTTGTCTTCTTCGCGGCGTACCCGCACGCTGTGACCGAGCGGTGCAAAGTCCGCATACCCGCGCACGTCGATGGCGTTCTGCGGACACGCCTTCACGCACGAATAGCATTCCCAGCACATGTTCGGCTCGATGTTGAAGGCGCGGCGATAGGTCGTGTCGATGTGCATGATGTCGGACGGACAGATATCGACGCAGTGTCCGCAACCGTCGCAATGGCTCATGTAGACAAAGGTTGGCATGGTGTCAGGTCAGCTCCCAAATCGAAAACCCGTTGCGCACGGGCCGGTGAGTTCAGTAATGGCGTGGCAGCTCGGTGACGCGACCGAGAACTTCGGGCTTGTCGGCCGGCTCCGGAAGATTGCCTCGCGATCCGTCCGCTTCCGCCACGCGTTTCTGGAATGCGATGGCAGGCTTGTAGAACATGTGAGAAAACTTGGACCAGGGCACCGATCCGAAGAGCACCGTGGTGGCGACGACATAAAGGCCGAGGAAGACGTCGGCCGCCGGGCTTTCCGCCGTCTGGAGGAGTCCCCAGATGAACGCCATCGTCGTGCTGGCCAGGAGCGAGAGGATGAAGAGGTCCGCGCGCACGATTCGCCAGGGGGGATGGCCTTCGGCGGCCACGTCAACCCGGATGAAGAACCAGAACCAGTACCCGCCGCCGCAGACCATCAGGATGCCGACATACCAGAGCAGCGGCCAGATGGCGGGAGTCGGCGTGGCCGAAGTCGGGTAGCCGAAGACCATGACGAGGGTGGCGGCAAGGTAAGCCACGAATCCGTACATGGTCAGCAGGTGCGCGATCCTGCGCCGCAGGTTGCAGAATTCACCTGAAGCCAGCGCGTCGACTGCGGAGGCCTGAACTGCGAGGGACACCATGTGGGCGCCAGTGACCGGCCGGTTGCCCCGGTTTCTTGCGTGACGCCAGTTGTCAAAGAAGTACCGGGCGCTCCTCTTGTGGAGCACATCGAACAGGGTCCCTCCCACGACCAGCAGGATCATGATGACGACAAAGGTCTGCGTGACTGCAGGCGCCACGGCAAGCCCTGCAAATGGATTGCTGGAGAACATCATTCGTCCCTGGTTTGACCGAAAGCGAAGGTCGGCGGCATCGGTCCTGGACGCTCGTCACGGGCCCGTTTCGCCATCGGGTGCGTGCGGCTGTCGCGGTCGCCTGAAGTCGGATCAGCCGGCATGAAGCCACCCTTCCATGCTCTTTTCGTATTGATGAACCCTGCCGGCCGGGCCGAAGGGAAGCGGTGGTGCCACTGTGCCTCCTTTCTTCCGGCTTATCAACATGGGGCGTGCGCCGGATCAGCCTTTCAGCGCTCAGCTGTCCGGCATCCCCCTCTTCCTTCTCCGGAAGCTGTCGCGGCATTGCACAAAGGGTCCGGACCGGATATCTGACCGCATAGCCACCTGTCGAGGGGCAGCCCACCATGCCGAACCTGGTCCCCCCGCATGGCGGCGGCGCACTGCAGCCCCTGCTGCTCTCTGCGGCGGAGATCGCGGACGAGATCGAACGTGCCCGTCGGCTGGTCAAGGTTCCGTTGACCAGCCGGGAGATATCGGATCTCTTCATGCTGGCAATGGGCGCCTACACCCCGCTGGCGGGTTTCATGGGGAGAGAGGACTGGTACGGCTGTTGCGTCGACATGATGACATCCGACGGCATTTTCTGGCCGGTACCCATCACCGTTTCCTGCGACGAGGATCACGCCAAGGGCATCCGTATCGGCGACGAGGTCGCTCTGGTGGATGGCGAGAC
>JAJEBJ010000068.1 GCA_022822575.1 Alphaproteobacteria bacterium
CTATGCCAGTCAACTGTGACAACTTCATGACAAATGCACAATAAACCGGCGAACATCGCTCCGGTGTCAACGGGAGCCCGATTGCCGTGGCGGCTTCTCTGCGGATCGGGCAACGCCAACCTGTGCTAGAAGGGGTCATGACCATGGATGACTATCACGACCATGCCGGCCGGTTCGGTGAGGAGCATGTCGGTGAATCCCGCAAGGAAGGCATGGTCGGCGCCGTCTTCGACGAGGTGGCGGACTCCTATGACCTGATGAACGATCTCATGTCCGCAGGAGTCCATCGCCTGTGGAAACGAGAGATGGTGACATTGCTGGCCCGCGACCTCTCCCGTGGCCACATCATCGATGTCGCCGGCGGAACCGGCGATGTCGCCTTCGCCCTGGCACGCCGCGGGTTCCGGGTGGACGTGGTCGACATCAACAGCGCCATGATCGAAGTCTCGCGATTGCGCCGACCGGCCGGAGTTCCGGCCGGATCGCTGGCCTTCGTGTGCGGTCGCGCCGAAGCACTGCCCTATGGTGACCGTTCGGTGGACGGCTGCACCAATGCCTTCGGTATCCGCAATGTCACGCACATTGACCGGGCCCTCGCCGAGGCCTTCCGTGTCCTCAGGCCCGGAGGCCGGTTCCTGTGCCTCGAATTCGGCCGCCCGGCCCGGCCCGTTGCCGGCCTCTACCGCCGTGCCTCGCGGACCGTGATCCCGCGTCTCGGCGCCCTCGTTGCCGGCAGCGCCGGATCCTACCGCTATCTTGTGGAGAGCATCGCCCGCTTTCCCGACCAGCACCGCTTTGCCGCCATGGTCCGCGACGCCGGTTTCAGTCACGTGGCGACGCGTAACCTCACCGGCGGAATCGCTGCATTGACGACGGCCTGGCGGCTGTGACGGCCGTGCCGAATGCAGTTCTCCAGGGCATGACAACAGGCGTATAGTGGCGCCGGACAAGGGAACTTCGACGATGCTCAACAGAAGAAGTGTCCTTCTCGTCATCTCGGGCGGTGTCGCCGCCTGCAAGTCTCTTGATCTCATCCGTCGGCTGCGGGCGGAAGGAGTCCGCGTGCGGTGTGTTCTCACTCCGGCCGCTCTCGAGTTCGTCACACCTCTTGCCGTGGCGTCGCTCTCCGGTGAGCCGGTCTTCCAGGACCTCTTCACGCCAACCGGTGATGGCGGGATGGACCACATTCGCCTGTCACGGGAAGCGGATCTCGTCGTGGTGGCGCCGGCGACGGCCGATATCATGGGCCGCATGGCAGGTGGCCTGGCGGACGACCTGGCGACAGCTGTTCTGCTTGCCAACGACAAGCCGGTCCTTGCCGCTCCGTCCATGAACGCACAGATGTGGGAGAATCCCGCCGTGCGCCGCAATGTCGCCCGGCTTGCTGCCGACGGTGTCGCTATGGTGGGACCGGAAGCGGGAGACCTCGCCTGCGGCGAAACCGGACCGGGGCGCATGAGTGAACCGGATGCCATCGTCGACGCCATCGCCGCGCTCCTCGGACAAGACGGCACCCGGCCGCTCAGCGGCCGCCACGTCCTCGTCACGAGTGGCCCGACGCGTGAACCGGTCGATCCGGTGCGCTATGTCGGCAACCGCAGTTCCGGCAAGCAGGGACATGCGCTGGCGACAGCCTGTGTCGACCTCGGCGCCAGAGTGACCCTGGTGTCGGGCCCCGTGGCGCTTGCCGACCCCCCGGGGACTGATGTTGTCCACGTCGAGACGGCCTGCGACATGCTGCATGCCTGCCTTGACGCGCTGCCCGCAGACGCCGCGGTGTGCGCCGCCGCTGTCGCCGACTGGCGGGTGGCCGAACCCCGGCCGTCCAAGTGGAAGAAGGGTGCTGCATCGGCGCCGGTTCTCGAACTTGTCGAGAACCCCGACATTCTTGCCACCCTTGCCACTCCGGGAAACAGCCGGCCAGGCCTTGTCATCGGCTTTGCCGCCGAGACAGGTGATGTGCTTGGTGAGGCGACGAGAAAACGCGCCGCCAAGAAGTGCGACTGGATGGTGGCCAACGATGTCAGCCCGGGAACGGACACCTTCGGTGGTGACGAGAACCTCATCCACCTGGTAAGTCCGCGGGGCGCGGAAGCATGGCCCCGCATGGCGAAGGCAGAGGTCGCACGCCGGCTGGCCGGAAGAATTGCGGATCACTTCAACCCATGACGGTGTCCGTCCTCCTGAGGCCAACTTTGTGCCGGGGCCTCCGGCGACGATCACTGCGACCCATGACGGTGCTGTTCGCAACCGGGGTGTCCGTCTTCTGACCCATGGAGCTTTCCGACTTCACCGAAGAGCAGCTTCACCGCTATGCCCGGCACATCGTCATGCCCGAGGTCGGCGGCACCGGGCAGATCAGACTGCTGAACTCGCGGGTGCTCGTTGTCGGAGCGGGTGGTCTCGGGGCGCCACTTCTCATGTACCTGGCGGCCGCCGGCGTCGGCACGCTGGGCGTGATTGATGACGACCGGGTCGATCTCTCGAACCTGCAGCGCCAGGTCATTCACACGACCCCGCGGATCGGCGAATGGAAGACCGAAAGCGCGCGCGGCACCATCGCCGCCATCAATCCCGGCGTCGAGGTCCGCTGCCACACGGAACGTTTCAACCACCTCAATGCGCTGAACATTCTCGCTGACTACGATCTGGTGTGCGACGGCTCGGACAATTTCCAGACACGCTACCTCGTCAACGATGCCTGTCACCTGGCGGCAAAGCCCCTGGTGAGCGCCGCCATGATGCGATTCGACGGCCAGTTGACGACCTTTCCCGCCGACGGCCCATGCTACCGGTGCCTGTTTCCCGAAGCGCCACCGGCCGGTCTCGTGCCGTCTTGTTCCGAGGCCGGAATTCTGGGCGCCATTGCCGGCGTCATGGGGACGTTGCAGGCCGCCGAGGCCATCAAGGAACTGCTCGAGCTCGGCGACCGCCTCGCCGGTACCCTGCTGATCTACGACGCCCTGGCAGCCTCCTTTCACCGGGTCAGTTATGAGCGCGATCCCGGCTGTGCGTTGTGCGGCGAGCAGCCGGAAATAGTCGATCTGTCGTCCCATGACGGCCGGGCGCGTCCGTGAACGCATACAGCTACCTCAACGACGGCACCCTGATCTACGCCCGGTCGCGATCCATCATCGAGGCTGAGACCGGATTGTCGGCGGTTCCGGAGGCCTTGCGCGAGGTGGCGGTGAGGCTCATCCACAGTTGTGGCATGACCGACGTGGTGAAGGATCTTGATGCCTCGCCCGGGGCGGTCGCCACCGGCCGCCGTGCCCTTGCCGACGGAGCGCCGGTGCTCTGCGACGTCGACATGACGGCGAGAGGAATCATCACCCGGCTGTTGCCGGCGCACAACCGCGTCGTGTGCACGGTCCACACATCCCGGGTACGGCATCATGCGAAGCGTTCCGCCACCACGCGATCATGGGCGGCAGCGGACCTCTGGGGCGGCATGCTCGAGGGTGCCGTGGTGGCCATCGGCAATGCGCCCACCGCACTCTACCGGGTTCTCGAGAAGGCTCAGGACGTCCGCCCGGCCCTGGTCATCGGCATGCCTGTCGGTTTCGTCGGAGCGGTGGAGGCGAAACGTGCACTGGCGGAAAGCGGTCTCGACTACATCACGGTTCACGGCCGCCGTGGCGGCAGCGCCATGGCAGCGGCGGCGGTGAACGCGCTCCACGGAACCCTCTAGGTGATGCCCTGGCTAGCCGTTGTCGGCCTCGGCGAGGACGGCCCAGATGGTCTCGCCGAGGCCGCACGGGCGCTGATCGACGGCGCCGAGGTGCTGGTGGGTGGCCACCGCCACCTCGCCATGGTCGATGCAGGCGACCGGCCCGCACTCTCCTGGGAGTCACCCCTGTCGCGGACGGTGGAGGCGATTGCCACCCACGAGGGACGCCGGGTCTGTGTCCTGGCGACAGGAGATCCGATGCACTACGGCATCGGTGTCACGCTGGCGCGTCGCTTCGGCAGGGAGGCTCTCGTGGTGCTGCCGGCGCCGTCGGCCTTTTCCCTTGCCTGTGCCCGTCTTGCCTGGCCGCTTGCCTCGACCATCCAGCTCACGGTGCACGGCAGGCCGCCGGAACTCGTGCTCGCCCATCTCGAACCTGGCCAGAAGATGCTGGTCCTCTCCCACGACGCGACGACGCCACCAACCGTCTGCCGCCTGCTCTGCGAGACAGGTTACGGTGCAAGCGAGGTCCATGTGCTGTGTCACATGGGCGGCAGCAGGGAGCGCGTGCTGAGCGGCACCGCGAAGTCACTGGTCGATTGCGAGGCCGACGATCTCAACACCGTGGCGATCGATCCGAGGGCTGATGCCGGGGTGGTGCCGCTTCCCCGCACGCCGGGCCTTCCGGACAGTGCCTTCCGCAACGACGGCCAGCTGACCCGGCGCGAAGTAAGGGCATCAACCCTGGCAGCGCTCATGCCCCTTGGCGGACAGCGTCTGTGGGACGTCGGGGCCGGTTGCGGTTCCATCGCCATCGAGTGGATGCGGGCAGCCGGGCAGGCCACGGCGATCGCCGTCGAGCGCGATCCGGCGCGCTCGGCCATCATTGCCGAGAACGCCGCGGCCCTGGGCGTTCCGGGGATCGGTATCGTCACCGGCACCGCGCCGGAAGCCCTGGAGAATCTCGAGGCGCCCGATGCGGTATTCATTGGTGGCGGCCTTGCCGCCGGCACCATTGCCGGACCGTGCTGGGATGCGCTGCCCCGGGGAGGACGCATGGTCGCCAATGCGGTGACCGTGGAGAGTGAACAGGTGCTGGCAACTCTCCACCGGGACCTTGGAGGCGACCTGGTGCGGATTGCGGTCTCGCACGTCCGGCCGGTGGGCGGATTCTCCGGCTGGAAGCCGTCGATGCCGGTGACGCAATGGCGCGTCATCAAGCCATGACCACGGGAGTGTTCTATGGCCTTGGCGTGGGCCCGGGCGATCCAGAACTCGTGACCCTGAAGGCGCACCGGATTCTGGGCGAGGTTCCCGTCATCGCCTGGCCTGCTCCGCAGTCGGGCGAGAGCCTGGCCCGCTCGATCATCGCCTCGTGGCTGCGCGGTGATCAGGAGGAGATAGCCATCCGCATGCCACTCGACGCCAACCGGTTTCCGGCCGAGGAGGTGTACACCCGCGCCGTCGAGGCCATCAGCTTCCATCTTGACGCCGGCCGGGATGTCGCCGCCATCTGCGAGGGCGATCCGTTCTTCTACGGG
>JAJEBJ010000357.1 GCA_022822575.1 Alphaproteobacteria bacterium
CCCGTACCTGCAGGTCAAGGAGAGCATGTGACCAAGTGGTTTGAGGGTGGATGGAGGCCGATGCCGAAGGGTCCGGGCGCGCGGATGGGCGCGGTTTCTGTTGACCGCGGACGGTCATCCGCATAGGTTCCGGCACTTGCGACGCGGCGCCAGACGCGCGCGGGAACTTCCGTCAAGAGACATGACAGCGCCGTTGGCGCCTGCAGCGGAGAGGTAGACTCGTGACCGACAAGCAGATGACCGGTTCAGAGATTCTCGTCAAGGTCCTCCAGGATCTCGGTGTGGATGTCGTATTCGGTTATCCCGGCGGCGCCGTGCTGCCGATCTATGATGCACTGAGCCAGCAGAACAGCCTGCGGCACATCCTGGTGCGCCAGGAGGGCGCGGCGGTGCATGCAGCCGAGGGATATGCCCGCTCGACCGGCAAGGTCGGCGTCGTGCTGGTGACCTCCGGCCCCGGCGCGACCAACTGCGTGACCGGCCTTGCCGATGCCTGGATGGATTCGGTGCCCGTGGTCTGTCTCACGGGCCAGGTGCCCACGCACCTGATCGGCAACGATGCCTTCCAGGAGGCGGATACCGTCGGCATCACGCGGCCCTGTACCAAGCACAACTACCTCGTGAAGGAGGTCGGTGACCTCGCACGGGTCATCAGGGAAGCGTTCCTGGTCGCCGCCAGCGGCCGTCCCGGTCCGGTTGTGGTGGACCTGCCCAAGGACGTGGTGACGGCCTCGACCGCCTACACGAGACCGGCGGCGCCGATGCAGCATCCCAGTTACAGTCCCCGCCTCAAGGGAGACCCCGAGCGGATTTCCGAAGCTGTCGAGCTGCTGGCAGGCGCCAGTCGGCCCCTGATCTATGCCGGAGGCGGTGTCATCAATTCGGGCCCGGCGGCCTCACAGCTGTTGACGAATCTCGTCAACATGACAGGCATTCCCACCACGCTCACCCTCATGGGGCTGGGCGCCCTGCCGGCGTCCAACAGGAACTTCATCGGCATGGTCGGCATGCACGGGTCGCTGGAAGCCAACATGTGCATGCACGACTGCGATGTGATGCTGTGCATCGGCGCCAGGTTTGATGATCGCGTCACGGGCCGAACCGATGCGTTCTCGCCCGAATCGCGCAAGATCCACATCGACATAGACGCTTCGTCGATCAACAAGAACATCCATGCCGATGTGCCCATCATCGGCGATTGCGGCTACGTGCTCGAGCACTTCATCAAGCTCTGGAAGTCGCGTCAGGCGCGTTGCGACGGTAACGCCCTCGACAGGTGGTGGACACAGATCGATGCCTGGCGCCAGCGCAAGTCGTTCAGCTACAAGCGCTCCGACACCCTGATCAAGCCGCAGCAGGCCCTCGAGGTTCTCAACCAGCGCACCTCCGGCCGGGATGATGTCTACATCACCACCGAGGTCGGTCAGCACCAGATGTGGGCGGCCCAGTTCCTGCACTTCGAGAAACCGAACCACTGGATGACGTCCGGCGGGCTCGGCACCATGGGCTACGGGCTGCCGGCGGCGCTCGGCGTCCAGATTGCCCACCCCGACGCCCTTGTCATCGACGTGGCGGGGGAGGCGTCGATCCTCATGAACATGCAGGAGATGTCGACGCTGGCGCAGTACCGATTGCCGGTCAAGGCGTTCATTCTCAACAACAGGTGGATGGGAATGGTGCGCCAGTGGCAGGAGTTCTTCTTTGGCGGTCGCTATTCCGAAAGCTACATGGATTCACTGCCTGACTTCGTGAAACTCGCCGAGGCCTATGGCGCTGTCGGATTGCGGGCCACCTCGCCCGACGAACTCGAGGATGTCGTCGACGAAATGATCACCACGCCCCGCACGGTGATCGCCGATATCGTCGTTGACCCGGACGAGAACGTCTATCCGATGATTCCTGCCGGCGCGGCCCACAATCAGGTGACCATGAGTCCCGACGAGGAAGTGGTGCTGGATCAGGCCCACAGGGAAGAGGGCATGGTCCTGGTCTAGGATCCGAACGACATGCCTGTTGCCGAAGAGAAGACCGTTTCCTCGAGGAAAGCGACGATTGCCGTCCTGGTCGACAATGAACCGGGCGTGCTGGCGCGCGTCGTCGGGTTGTTTTCGGGGCGTGGCTACAACATCGATTCGCTGACCGTCAACGAAGTCGACGAATCCGCCGGGCTGTCGCGCATCACCATCGTCACAAGCGGATCCGAAATGGTGATCGCCCAGATCATGGCGCAGCTGCAGCGCATCGTACCGGTGCACAGGGTCTGCGATTTCGTCATGCAGGGTCTTCACGTCGAACGCGAACTGGCGCTCGTGAAGGTGGCGAGCACCGGCGACAAGCGGGTCGAGGCCCTGCGGATCGCCGATATCTTCCGCGCCAGGGTCGTCGACAGCACCATCGGCTCCTTCGTGTTCGAGATCACCGGATCGCTCGAGAAGATCTCCGCCTTCGTCGATCTCATGCGTCCGCTGGGACTGGTCGACGTCTCCCGCACCGGTGTGGCCGCCATTTCCCGCGGTCCCGATCCGATCTGAACCCACTACCTCATCCGGAGCATCGCCATGCGCGTCTATTACGATCAGGACGCTGATCTCAACCTCATCAAGTCCAGCAAGGTCGCGATCATTGGTTATGGAAGCCAGGGCCACGCCCATGCCCTGAATCTGAGGGACAGCGGTGCCAGGGATCTGGTGATCGGCCTGAGGCCCGGTTCCTCGAGCGCGCCCAAGGCCGAAGCCGAAGGACTCAGGGTCATGGACGCCGCCGAGGCAGCACGCTGGGCTGACTTCGTCATGGTCGTCACTCCCGACGAGGGGCAAAGACGCCTCTACAACAACGACCTCGCCCCCAACCTGCGCGACGGCGCAACCCTTGCCTTCGCCCATGGTCTCAACATTCACTTCAATCTCATCGAGCCCCGCGCCGACCTCAACGTGATCATGGTGGCGCCCAAGGGCCCCGGGCACACGGTGCGTGGCGAGTTCGCGAGGGGGGCGGGCGTTCCCTGCCTTCTGGCTGTGGCCCAGGATCCCGGCAGCCTTTCCCACGAGATCGGCCTGAGCTATGCCTGCGCCATTGGTGGCGGACGCGCGGGCGTCATCGAGACCACGTTCCGGGAGGAATGCGAGACCGATCTCTTCGGTGAGCAGGTGGTGTTGTGCGGCGGGCTGACGGCTCTCATCATGGCCGCCTACGAGACTCTGGTCGATGCCGGCTACGCCCCCGAAATGGCCTACTTCGAGACACTCCATGAGGTGAAACTCATCGTCGACCTCATCTACGAAGGCGGTATCGCAAACATGCGTTATTCG
>JAJEBJ010000292.1 GCA_022822575.1 Alphaproteobacteria bacterium
CGACAACCCGCTGGCCGCCGCCACGGGTCATCGCATCTGCAACGACTGCATGAAGGCCTGCATCTACCAGAAGCAGGAACCTGTCGACATTCCGCAGGTCGAGACCCGTACGCTGAAAGACGTCCTGGCCCTGCCCTGGGGGTTCGAGATCTACAGCCTGCTGTCCCGGTGGAACCCCCTCAACCTGACGCACCCCGTGCCGCGCCCGCCGTCCGGGCGCCGCGTGCTGGTGGTGGGCACCGGCCCCGCCGGCTTCAGCCTTGCCCATCATCTTCAGAATGACGGCCACACGGTCGTGGCCATCGACGGGCTCAAGATCGAACCCCTCGATCCGGAGGTCTCCGGCATCGACGTCTTCGGCAACCGGAGGGCATTCCGGCCCATCCGCGACATCGCCGAACTCCACGAATCCCTCGACGACAGGGTGATGGCGGGATTCGGCGGCGTGGCCGAGTACGGCATCACGGTGCGCTGGGACAAGAATTTCCTCAAGCTGATACGCCTGCAACTGGAACGCCGTTCGTCGTTCCGGATGTACGGCGGTGTTCGTTTCGGTGGCACGGTGACCATCGAAAGCGCCTTCGCCATGGGCTTTGACCACATCGCTCACTGTGCCGGAGCCGGACGCCCGCAACTCATCGACATGCCCAACGCTCTCGCCCGGGGTGTCCGCATGGCGTCCGACTTTCTCATGGCGCTGCAGTTGACCGGCGCCGCAAGACAGGTGTCGATCGCCAATCTCCAGCTTCGCCTTC
Organism: Alphaproteobacteria bacterium; assembly: GCA_022822575.1. GTDB lineage: Bacteria > Pseudomonadota > Alphaproteobacteria > SP197 > SP197 > SP197. The sequence goes on from JAJEBJ010000292.1 coordinate 756, forward strand.
CTGCCGTCGTCATCGGCGGTGGGCTGACGGCGATCGACACGGCGACCGAGGCCCTTGCCTACTACCCGCGTCAGGTCGAACGGTTCCTCGAACGCTACCGGATCCTTGTTTCCGAACTCGGTGAAGAGCATGTCCGGGCTTCGTGGAGCGAGGAAGAGGCTCTTGTCGCCGACAGCTTCATGGATCATGCGAGGGCGCTCGCCCGTGAGCGCGAGGAGGCAGCCAGGGACAACCGCGAGCCGGATGTTCTGGGCCTTCTCGATTCGTGGGGCGGGGTCACCATCGCCTACCGTCGCGACCTGACCGAGGCGCCGAGCTACCGTCTCAACCACGAGGAGGTGGCGCTCGCCCTCCAGGAAGGAATCCGACTGGCGCCGGGGCTGGTTCCGGTTGCGGTCGAGGTCGACCGGCACCGCCATGTCAACGGGGTCCGCTTTTCGGACGGCGATGGCAGCGAACACGTACTCGAGGCACGCGCCCTCCTGGTGGCCGCCGGAACCCGCCCGAACACCGTCCTGGCGCGGGAATCGGACATCGTGTCGATGGACGGCCGCTTCTTTCAGGCGCTCGACGGCGCAGGCAGGCCCGTCACGCCCGAAGCGAGCGTCAAGCCGGACCAGGCCCACGTCCTGATGTACCTGGACGAGGAAGCCCGAGGGGTGAGCTACCACGGCGACCTCCACCCGAGCTTTGCCGGGAACGTCGTCAAGGCGCTCGGTGGCGCCAAGCGTGCGTGGCCCGTGATCTCGGACATGCTGGGTCGGCTGGACCGTCTCCCGCAACAGGACAGCGACGTCTTCTTCCGAGATCTCGATTCCCGGTTCATCGCCCGCGTCACCAGGGTAACAAGGCTGACGCCCACCATCGTCGAGGTCGAGGTCGAGGCGCCGGAGGCCGCCAGGGCCTTCCGCCCGGGCCAGTTCTACCGCCTGCAGAACTTCGAGGCCTGCGCCCCACGGGGTCGGGACGGCACGCTGCTGGCCATGGAACCCTTGGCCATGACGGGTGCTGGCATCTCGGCGGATGCGACCCGGATCAGCATCATCGGTCTCGAGATGGGCGGATCTTCCGACCTGATGGGGCATCTCGAACCGGACGAGCCGGTCATCCTGATGGGTCCGACTGGCAGTCCGACAGAGATCCCGTCATCCGGGAACGTTCTCCTGGTGGGCGGGGGGCTGGGCAACGCCGTTCTCTTTTCCATCGGCCAGGCGATGCGACGGGCCGGTTCACGGGTGCTCTATTGCGCCGGGTACCGCAAGGTCATTGACCGCTACAAGACCGAAGAGATCGAGGCTGCGGCGGATGCCGTGATCTGGGCCTGCGAGGAGGCGCCTGGATACCGCCCGGCGCGGCCCCAGGATCGCAGCTTTGTCGGCAACGTCGTCGAGGCCCTCCTTGCCTACCAGGAAGGACGGCTCGGTGAACCGCCCGTCGATCTTGGCGACATCGACCGTATCATCTCCATCGGTTCGGATCGCATGATGGCCGCCGTCAAGGCGGCGCGATCAGGGTCTCTCAAGCCGTGGCTGAAACGCGATCATGTCGCCATCGCCTCCATCAACAGCCCCATGCAGTGCATGATGAAGGAAGTCTGCGCACAGTGCCTGCAGCCACACGTCGATCCGCGCAGTGGCGAGCAGCGCCCGCCCGTGTTCTCTTGCTTCAATCAGGACCAGCCAATGGATTGCGTCGACTTCGGCGGCCTGAATGAACGCCTCCTGCAGAACGGTGTTCAGGAGAAACTCACCCGCCTGTGGGTCGACCGCACCCTTCGAGGCCTCTCCCTTTCCAGCCCTGGGGAACACACATGAAGGTTCTCATCGTCCTGGCTCATCCCCGAAGGGATTCCCTGACCGGCCAGGTCGCCGATGCGGTCGCCGCCGGCCTCGACCAGGCGGGACACCAGACAGAGATCGCAGATCTCTATCGCGAGGGCTTCGACCCTCTGCTGCTGCCGGAAGACGAGCCTGACTGGGGGCGCGAGGACAAGGTCTACAGCGATGCCGTGCGCCGGGAAATGGCGCGACTGGATCGCAACGAGGCCATCATCCTCGTGTTTCCCATCTGGTGGTGGTCGTTTCCGGCCATGTTGAAGGGCTGGGTCGATCGCGTCTGGAACAAGGACTATGCCTATGGCTCCAAGACGCTCGGCCATCGCAAGGCGCTCGCCATCGGCCTCTCTGCCTCAGATGCGGAAACCTATGCGCGAACCGGACAGGACGTGGCCATCGAGACGGAGGTCGTGAAAGGGCTCTTCCAGTACTGCGGTATCGACGACGCCGGCTTCATCTTCCTCCACCATTCGACCGACGGCGGCAGCCGGGCCGCAGGCATGATCCGCGAGGCCCGCGACATCGGCCGCACCTTCGCCTGAGATCCTCGATACATGAGCGGCGCCGGACGTTCAGCCTGGTCCTGCGTGAGGAGATCTCCGCGTTCGGTGTCAGGCCGTGACAGTGCCTTCAGCGGCGAGGGTTGTGCTGCGACGGGGACAGCGCTGACAGGCTGCTAGAGGATGAAGCGCCCGAGATCGGTGTTCCTCGCCAGATCGCCCACTCTCTCCTCGACGAACGCGGCATCGATGACGACGGTGTCGCCGCTGCGGTCGGGAGCGGTGAAGCTGATATCTTCCAGGAGTTTTTCCATGACGGTGTGCAGACGGCGGGCGCCGATGTTCTCCACGGTCTCGTTGATCTTGGCGGCAAGGTCGGCAAGAGCGTCGATCGCCACTTCGTGAAAGTCGAGCACGATGTCCTCGGTCGCGAGGAGCGCGGTGTACTGGATGATGAGGCTGTTCTCGGGCTCGGTCAGGATGCGCCGGAAGTCGTGCCGGTCGAGGGCCTGGAGTTCGACGCGATTCGGCAGCCGCCCTTGCAGTTCCGGCAACAGGTCCGACGGCTTGGCGAGATGGAAGGCGCCCGAACAGATAAACAGGATATGGTCGGTCTTCACGGATCCGTGCTTGGTGGCGACCGTCGTACCCTCGATGAGAGGCAGCAGGTCGCGCTGCACGCCCTCGCGGGAGACATCGGCGCCAACCCGCTCGTTGCGGGCAGTGATCTTGTCGATCTCGTCGATGAAGACGATGCCATTCTGCTCCACGGCCTCGATCGCCGCGCGGATCACCATCTCCTCGTCAAGCAGCTTGTCGGACTCTTCGGCAATCAGGACATCATAGCTTTCGGCAACCCTCATCTTGCGCCGGCGTGTCTGGTTGCCCAGCACCTTGCCGAAGACATCGTTGAGATTGAGCATTCCCATCTGGGCGCCCGGCATGCCGGGAATGTCGAAGGTGGGCAGTGTACTGCCACCGGCATCCTGAAGATCCAGCTCCACTTCCTTGTCGTCAAGGTCCCCTTTGCGCAGCCGGTCACGCATCTTGTTGCGGGTCTCCTGGCTTGCCTTGTCACCGACCAGGGCGTCAATGACCCGTTCCTCGGCGGCCAGTTCCGCTCGCGCCTCGACCTCCTTGCGCATGTCCTCGCGGGTGCTGGTGATTGCTGTCTCCACAAGATCGCGGACGATCTGCTCGACGTCGCGTCCCACATAGCCGACTTCGGTGAACTTGGTCGCCTCAACCTTGAGAAAGGGCGCATTGGAGAGCCGGGCAAGGCGGCGCGCGATTTCGGTCTTGCCGACACCGGTGGGGCCGATCATCAGGATGTTCTTGGGCAGCACCTCTTCCTTGAGATCATCCGGCAGCTGCTGGCGGCGCCAGCGATTGCGCAGGGCGATCGCCACCGCCCGCTTGGCATCGGTCTGGCCAATGATGAACCGGTCGAGTTCGGAGACGATCTCGCGGGGAGAGAACGATGTCATCACGGCCTCCCTACAGTCCTGTCAGGAGACTGACAAGGAACGTCACTCTGCATCCAGCACCTCCAGGGTGACGTGGCGGTTGGTGTAGATGCAGATTTCGGCTGCGATCTCCAGACTCCGGCGGGCGACCTCTTCGGCCGAAATGCCATCAACCGCAAGGAGTGCGCGTGCCGCCGCCAGGGCGTAATTGCCGCCCGAACCGATTCCGATCAGGCCGTCCTCGGGCTCCAGAACATCGCCGGTGCCCGACACGATGAGGGAGACCGACCGGTCGGCGACCGCCATCAGGGCCTCCAGGCGCCTGAGATAACGGTCGGTGCGCCAGTCCTTGGCGAGTTCGACGCAGGATCTCGCCAATTGGCCGGGATGGCGTTCGAGCTTTTCCTCGAGCCGTTCGAACAGGGTGAAGGCATCGGCGGTCGCGCCCGCGAATCCGGCCAGTATGGAGCCAGACCCCAGTCGCCGGACCTTGACGGCGTTGGCCTTGACCACGGTGTCGCCCATGGATACCTGGCCGTCACCGGCCACGACGACACGGTCGTCGCGACGCACCGAGAGGATGGTGGTGCCGTGCCAGGGAGAGTTCGCCATCAGGATTCCAGTCCGGTTGTCATGGGTTGCTATGTGGCACCCGATCACCAAGGATCAAGGGAGGCGTTCCGATTCCGCCTCCTCCGGCATGTCCGCAGCGGGGATGTCGAACCGGACACCCGGTCTGTGCTACATGATCTGCCGACACGGACACATGACACGATCCATGCATGAGCTGTCTGTGGCACCGATGATGAACTGCACGGACCGTCACGGCCGCGCCTTTCTGAGGTGTGTCACGAAACATACCCGCCTCTACACGGAGATGATCGTTGCCGACGCTGTGGTGCGCGGGGACCGCCGACGCCTGCTCGCCTTCGACGAGACGGAACACCCCGTGGCCTTGCAGATCGGCGGCTGCGATCCGGCAACGCTGGCCAATGCGGCGCGGATTGGCGAGGACTTCGGCTACGACGAGATCAATCTCAACGTCGGCTGCCCCTCCAGCAGGGTTCGGTCCGGTCGGTTCGGCGCCGCGCTGATGGCCCGAGCCGACCTCGTGGCCGACTGCGTGGCGGCCATGCGCGATGCGGTCAGAGTACCGGTCACGGTCAAATGCCGCATCGGTATCGACGCCATGGACGAGGAAGCGACACTCGCCGCCTTCATGACCGCGGTCGCGCAAAGCGGATGCACCACCTTCATCGTGCATGCCCGCAAGGCCTACCTCGATGGCCTGTCACCCAAGGCAAATCGCGAGGTGCCGCCGCTGCGTCACGATGTCGTCCACGACACCAAGCGCCGGTTTCCCGACTTCGACATCATCATCAACGGTGGAATCCGGGACCTCGCCTCGGCATCGCGCCATCTCGCGCATGTCGACGGCGTGATGATCGGTCGCGCCGCCTACCGGACACCCTACATGCTGGCCGAGGCCGACCGACTGATCTTCGGCATCGATGAACCACCCATGGAACGCTGCGGAATCGTCCTCTCTTGGCTTCCCTATCTCGAGGAACATCTGGCCGAGGGCGTGCCGCTGGCCCGCATGAGCCGTCACATGATCGGTCTCTATCACGGAGAACCCGGTGCAAGGATCTGGCGCCGCCTGCTCACCGAGTGGACCTCGAGGCCGTCAGCGGGCGTGACCACGATCAGGGAAGTCCTGGAACGCGTTGAGGAGGGCCGTCAGGCGCCGGCTGAAAGCCAATTGCGATGGAGTGCCACCGCAGCCGCGTGATCAGCCAGCCACGTTCAGGCCGGGGCATGGCAACAGGCCTGAAGCTTGTTGCCGTCGTGATCGCGCAGGTAGGCACCGTAGTAATGCTCATGGTAGTGGGGCCGCGGGCCCGGCGCGCCTTCGTCCGTGGCCCCAAGCGCGAGTCCGCATGCATGGAAGGCGTCGACCGCCTCCCTTGATGACGCCAGGAGGGCCACGTGAGTGCCGTTCCCTGCCGTGGCTTCCCTTTCATTGAATGGCAGGCAGACAAAGAGCCCGGGCCTCTCGCCGGGATGCCCGTAGGCGGCGAATCCGTGTTCGGGTGACGACAGCAATCGGACGATGCCCAACGGCTCCAGTATGGCGTCATAGAACTGCAAGGCGCCTTCCAGCTCATTGGTGCCGAGCGTGATGTGACTGAACATCGTGTCACCTCCCGAGTTCGTTCATCGCCTGATCCATCGCCGCGATCAGCGCATCGGCGTGGCTGCGCTGGAAGACCATGGGCGGCCGAATCTTGAAGACATTGCCGAAACGTCCCTCCCTGCCGACGAGCACACCGAGCTCCCGCATCCGGTTCTGCACCGCCACCATGCCTTCCGGGTCCGGTTCCCGGGTGTCCCGGTCCCTTACGATCTCGACTCCCGTGATGAAACCGTGGCCACGCACGTCCCCAAGCATGGGATGACGGTCCTTGAGGCCCTCGAGGCCCGCCTTGAGGTAGCCGCCGGTCGTTCGGGCGTTCTCCAGCAGTTCCTCGCGTTCGAGAACATCGAGTACGGCGATGCCGGCGGCACAGGCGACCGGATTGCCGCCGAATGTCGAGAAGAGGCCCGATGCCCGGGAGAACTCCTCGAGAATTTCAGCGGTGGTCACGACCACACCGAGAGGAAAGCCATCGCCCACCGGTTTGCCCAGGGTGACGATGTCCGGCCTCATCCCGTGGTAATCGAACCCCCACATGTGTGTGCCTGGCCGGCCGAAGCCGTACTGCACCTCGTCTGCGACAATCATGCCGCCGGCGGCGCGCACCCGCGCCGCAACGTCCTGCAGGTATCCGGCGGGCACGTCGGGAATACCGTTGGAGCAGAAGGAGGTATCGATCATGAAACAGGCGGTTCCGAACCCCGCGTCCTCGAGTTCCCGGATGGCCCGGTCGGCATCGCCGGCATAGAAGGCAGCGGGATCGCTGTCTCCTTCAACCCGGTTGCGGTAGGGATCCGGTGACACCAGCGTGCGCACGTGCGGCGCCATCGCTTCGGGCTGTTCCGGCGAAAGATGGCTGATCGCCTCTGTGATCCCGTGATAGGCGTCCTCCATGACAATGCCGCCGCGCCTGCCGGTGAGCAGGGTGGCGATACGCCAGGCTATATCGTTGGCCTCGCTTCCCGAGTTCACCATGATCGAGCAGGTGAGATGGTCCGGCATGGTCGCCTGCAGCCTTTCGGCATAGTCGGCGAGGATACGGTAGACGTAGCGCGTGTTGGTGCCGAGTGCCGCCACCTGGCGGGATATGGCGTTAACCACGTGTGGATGGCAGTGGCCGACACTGGCAACGTTGTTGTAGGCATCGATGAAGGCGCGGCCGTTGGCGTCGTAGAGAATGGCGCCTTCGCCCCTCTCGACATGCAGGGGCCTCTTGTAGAAGAGGGTCAGATGCCGGCCGAGCCATCGGTGACGCCGTTCAAGTTCGCCGTCGAGCGCATCCGACTCCTGCGTCGTCACCGTACCTTTCGGGCAGCGATGCGGCATGCGCAAGGCATCGCGGAATGTCGCCGTGGCGGCGTCGGGGCCAGTCTGGAACATGATGTCAAGTGCTGCAAAGACGTCAAGATCATATCCGGGCATGTAGGGTGGGGAGCCAAGGCGTGCCACGGCCCTTCGCGCCACGATGACGGCGCCGATGGCGAGGCGGGAAGCCACCATGTCGAAGAGGACATCGACCTCCTCTTCACGCAAGGCTAGAACCGAATCGAACCCGATCGCCACATCGATGATGTCTTCCAGGGGCCGCGCCGAACCAAGGGCATAGTTGTCGCAGGCCAGGGCAAGCTCCGTGGCGATGGGACCATGCATCATGTCGCCGAAATCAATCACGCCGTTGGGTTCGTCCGGTGCGTTCTCACGGGCGACGACATTGTTCCGGTTGGCATCGTTGTGAATCACCTGGCTGCGGAAGTGGTTCCAGCGTGGCAGGACGTTCTCCATGAAGCGGTCGAGCGCGGTCTCCACGAGTTCGCGCGAGGAACGTTGTGCGATGTCGCCGGTATGGACACGCAGCTTTGGCGCCTGCCGGATATCCCACAGCAGGGTATGCCGGGCGGCCGGATGGAAGAATCCCTCCAGCGCACGATCGAGGCGCGCCACCAGGGCCCCCAGACCGTGACGCTGCCGCCGCGTCGAGGGAAACGAATCAACACTCGATCCCGGAACCCAGGTCAGCAGGCGCACGATACTCTCGCGGCCGTCGGGCGCAGTGGCCCTGGCAAAGGGCTCGCCGGAAAGAGTGGGCACCACCTCCGGCACGAGGATGTCCGGGGCCGTGACGGCGATGTGGCGAAGCGCGGCGTTCTGGAAATCGACGACGGACGCCTCTTCCTCCGGGTGGTGGAACTTCAGGATCCAGTGGTCATCGCCGCTTGTGAGAAGAAAGTTCTGATCCCGGTCCGAGTCGACCGGGCGGTACTCACCCTCGACGCCGAAGAGCCGTCTGGTGATGCCGGCAAGTTCGGAGTCGGGAAACCCCGGAAGGTCGGTGACAAGGTATTTGATGTTCTCTTCGCGTCCGCTCATCGATTCTCGTGCCCTGTTGCCGGCCCGCCGGAGTGTGTCGCGT
>JAJEBJ010000131.1 GCA_022822575.1 Alphaproteobacteria bacterium
TCGCCGAAATCGGCCCAGAAGATGCCGTCGGCCTTCAGCCCGATGTCGATATGCGCCGTCGGCAGATCGTTCTGCACCGCCGGATCCACCAAAGCCGCGGCGGATCGGCGCGTCGGCCCGTAGGCCACGTCCTGCATGCCGGAGAGCGGCACCGTGCCGGTCGCGAACGTCACGAATTCCATCGCCTGCTCCAGGTTGGGCGAGCCCTTCACCACCGACCACACGTCGAGGTCGAAGATGTGGCTGTCCCAGACCATGACGAAGGGACGGCCATGGTCCTGGATGTCCTTGAAGATGCGGCCGTTGGCCGACTGCACCAGGACCGCCCCGCCGTCGTTCAGGAGCTGGGGCGCCTGCGACCAGGACTCGTACCAGACGAGGTCGTCCCTGATGGTATCGAGCTTCGCGAAGGCCCGCGCCTGACCCTCGTCCGTCGCCAGTGTCTCGTACACCTGGTCGCGCGGCACGCCGTCGGCGATGAGTGCCCACTCGAGGTTGACCTGCGGCCGCTTCCGCATGGCCCGCTTGCCGGGGAAGGTCTCGGTATCGAAGAAGTCCTGGATCGTGCTGGGCGTGCCGCCCTGGATCGTCTCCGTATTGTAGGCGTAGATGATGGTCCAGAAGATCACGCCGACGCCGCACTCATTGGCCAGCGCCTCCTCGAAGAAGTCCTCCGTGGCAGGCGTGCCGTCATCGCCCGGCGGCAGCATGTCCGTGGGAATGACCTCCAGCAGGCCTTCGGAACAGGCCCTCTCCAGGTCGATCACCTCGATATCGACGACATCCCACTGGATGTTGCCGGCTTCCACCTGCGCCTTGATCTCGGCGATGCCGCCGGAATAGTCCTCGAACAGCACGTTGTTTCCGGTCGCCGCGATGTAGGGGTCGACCATGTGCTCCTTCTGCGCGGCACCGTAAGCGCCGCCGAAGGACACGGCGGTGAGATCCCGCGCCGCTGCAGGTGTGGCAGCGACGGCCAAGATTGCCGCTGCGCCCAACAGGGTCTTGAGTTTCATCTTCGTTCTCCCTCTCGTTGATAACGGTTGATCTTCGGTCGCTTTAAGAGACTTTGTCCCCGCTCACATCGTGTGGAAGGCGAAGCAATCGCTTCGTTGCCATTGCAGCCGCGCGGATTCTCCTTCCTGGAACTTCGGTGCCGTCAAATCGTTCAACAACTTCACGGTAATTTCGGTCCCGTCTTCCAACTCGAAGTAGTAGCGAATGAAGTCTCCGACGTAGTGCCTTACGATGAATCGCGCTTTAATTTCGTTGTCGTGGCTGCTCCCGTTCGTCTTGAGAAATATCTTCTCGGGCCGTACCGATACGATGCACGGGGCGCCGATGCCCCTGGCGTCTGCCAGTTCGGCGTCGACGTGCTGATCGCCCGCAATGGAAACCCGCACGGTGCGATCGTCCACGGCGGCGACGGTGCCCGGCACCATGTTGTTCTCGCCGATGAAGTCGGCGACGAAGGCGTTTCCCGGCTGCTCGTAGAGCTCGTCGGGCGTGGCGCATTGCTGGACGACGCCGTCGTTGAACACGGCGATCCGGTCCGACATCGTGAGCGCTTCGGTCTGGTCGTGCGTCACGTAGATGACCGTGAAGCCCAGCCGCTGATGCAGCCGGGTAATCTCGAACTGCATCTGCTCGCGCAGCTTCTTGTCGAGCGCGCCGAGCGGCTCGTCCATCAGCACGAGGGAGGGCTCGAAGATCAAGGCGCGCGCCAAAGCCACGCGCTGGCGCTGGCCGCCGGAAAGCTGGGACGGGTGGCGATTGCCGAACTCGCCCAGTTCCACCAGGGACAGGTACTCCTCGACCCTGGTCTTGATGATGCTCCGCCCGAGCTTCCGCGCCTTGAGGGGGTAGGCGAGGTTTTCCGCCACCGTCATGTGGGGGAACAGCGCGTAGTTCTGAAAGACGATCCCGATGTTGCGCTTGTTGGGCGCGGTGCGGGTGATGGGGGCGCCGCGGAGCAGGATGTCGCCGCCGGTCACGCTCTCGAAGCCGGCCAGCAGCATGAGCACCGTCGTCTTGCCCGAGCCGGACGGGCCCAACAGGGTGATGAACTCCCCCTTGGCGACATCCAGATCGAACCCCTTCACGACCAGCGTCCTGCGGTCGTAGCTCTTCTTCACGTCGATGAAGCGGAGGAACCCTTCCGAGCCCAGAGGTTGAGCCGCCTGGTCGTCTCTTTCGCTGCCCGAAAATGGCTTGCCCGCGCTCTCTTGCCGAACGCCCGTTTCAGTGCGTTCCATGGCAGGGACCGGCAAGAGGGTTTATCCCGGACACTGGGTGGGTTACTTGGGCGAGTCTCCAATGACGCATTGGGGTGCCGGCTCCGCTCGCCACCGCGCCCACGCAACGGGAGCACCGCGCACCGATTGCCACGGGTCTCTTGACGTGCCCCGCGCTCGCGTCTCGACTCACTCTTCGCAATTCCGTCGGCGGACTGCCATGCCGCCCATGCCGCGATTCCCCGCGCTGTTCAGCATGTACCCTCCCCCGAACCGGCACTCGCCGCAGCGCGTGCGCGCCGACCGTTGCGGTCGACACTTCAGTGGTTCGCAAGTATACAAGCTGTTATGCGAATTGTATGAGCAAAAGGGGGTTAGTTATGCGAATATAAGGAAACTTTCTCCCGCGCCGCCCGCGCGGGCCACTAAACCAGACCTGGGACTGACCGATGACCGCACCGCCCGACACGCCCTCCGAGAACCCGACCCCCGACGAGTCCCGCCTATCCCCCCTGAGCAAGGCGTTGCTGGGGATCAGCGCAAGCCTCGACCTCGACACCGTTCTGCGCGAAATCGCCGAAAGCGCCCGCGCGCTGACCGCCGCGCGTTACGCCGTCATCACCACCATCGGCGACGAAGGCGGGCTCGAGGACGTCGTCATGTCGGGCTTCACACCGGAGGAGGAACGGCTGGTCAGGGCGTGGGACGACAGCCTGAGGGTCTTCGACGCGCTAAGAGATCTATCGTCGCCGCTGCGGGTGGCGGATATGCCCGCCTTTGTCGGCGCGCTCGGCTTCTCCGTCGAAGGGGTGATCATCAACACCTTTCAGGGGATGCCGATGCGCCATCGCGACGTGCACATCGGCAACTTCTTCCTCGGCGAGAAGGCAGGCGGGAAGGAGTTCACCGACGAGGACGAGGAGCTCCTGGTGCTCTTCGCCTCCCAGGCCGCGGCCGCGATCGCCAATGCGCGGACCTACCGCGC
>JAJEBJ010000128.1 GCA_022822575.1 Alphaproteobacteria bacterium
GCGCGCCGTCAAGGCACGCCAGGCGGCTGCTCCGTGAAGCAGTCCCGAAAGGACGGTCACACACGCGGCCAGCCACACGGCGACGAGACCGGCCGTCTCAAGGGCCGGATCGGGGACGAGAACCAGGGCGATGGCGAGGCACTGGAGAACCGTCTTGGCCTTCGAGAGTTGTGTGACACCAACGGTCAGCGAGGACGCGGCGAGGGCTTCGCGCAGGCCGGCGACGAAGATCTCCCGGATCACGATGACGAGAGCGGCGATCACCGGAACATCAAGCGTCGCTGTCAGAACGATGATGACACCGCACACCAGCACCTTGTCGGCAATGGGATCGAGGATGCGCCCCAGGGTCGAGTGGACGTTCATGCGGCGCGCCAGCCAGCCATCGAGAGCGTCTGTCGCCGCCGCCACGCAGAAGATGGCGAGCGCCGCCCAGCGGGCGTTCGCGTCCCCGTTCATCAGGAGAAACACGATCGGAACCAGGGCCACCATGCGTGCGATGGTGAGGATGTTGGGCAGCGACGCCTTCATGAGTGGCGACCGGGAAGCGGAGTCATCATGCAGAGCACGGCGGTGCCATCACGGATCGCGCTGGAAGTGGTCGCGGATGCGCCGGGCCACGGTGCGGTCAATGCCGTTGACTTTCTCGAGATCGGCCAGCGCTGCGTCAGCCACGGCTCGGGCCGATCCGAAATGATGGAGCAGGGCCCGCTTGCGCATCGGACCGATGCCCGGGATCTCGTCGAGCAGGGAATGGCTGATGCGGCTGGCGCGCTTCGAGCGATGGGCGCCAATGGCGAAGCGATGGGCCTCGTCGCGCAGCCGCTGGATGAACCAGAGCACCGGATCGCGTTCGTCCGGCATCAACGGGTCACGCCCGGCAAGGAAGATGCGCTCGCGTCCGGCATTGCGGTCCGGACCCTTGGCGACACCGGCGACTTCGATACCGGATATGCCAAGATCCTCGATGACGGCAAGCGCCGTAGACAGCTGTCCGGCGCCGCCGTCGACGAGGACAAGATCGGGCCAGGCGGAGGAGGCGCGTTCAGGGTCCTCCTCGACGAGGCGCGAGAAGCGGCGCACGAGAACCTCGCGCATCATCGCATAGTCGTCGCCTGCCGGGGCCGTGCGGACCGTGAACTTGCGATACTGGTTCTTCATGAATCCGTCGGCGCCGGCAACGATCATCGCGCCGACGGGCTGGGATCCCTGGATATGACTGTTGTCGTAGACCTCGATGCGTCGGGGCGCCGCGTCGAGGCCGAGCAGGGCCGCCAGACCCTCGAGATGGGAGCGCTGTGTCGCACTCTCGGCGAGGCGCCGCTGCAGGGCATCCCGCGCGTTCTGCAGGGCATGGTCCATCAGGGCCCGGCGGCCACCCCTGCGCGGGACGCTGATCTCCACACCGTGTCCCCTCCTGCCGGCGAGGGCCTCGGTCAGGAGTGCGTGATTGTCCGGCCGCACCGACACCAGGATGATGCCGGGGACTTCCTTGTTCTCGTAGAACTGGGCCAGGAAGGCTGCCATCACGCTTTCCGGATTCCTGTTGGCGCTACGTCCGGGCCAGTAGGCCCTGTTGCCGTAGTTGCGTCCGTGACGGATGAAGAAGACCTGGATGCAGGTCTGCCCGCCTTCCCGGTGCAGCGCCACGACATCGGCCGCGGTCAGCGTCGGCACGTTGATCTGCTGGTGCGCCTGGATGTGGTTGAGAGCGCGAATGCGGTCGCGCAGGCCGGCAGCGCGCTCGAACTCAAGGGCTTCGGCAGCGTCCTGCATGCGCCGGGAGAGACCGTCCTGGACCTCCCGGGTCTGGCCCTTGAGAAAGGCGCGGGCCTCTCCCGTCAGGTGCTCGTAGTCCTCGTCGTCGGCAAGCCCGACACAGGGCGCCACGCAGCGCTTGATCTGGTACTGCAGGCAGGGCCGGGTGCGGTTGCCCAGCACGTGATCACTGCAGCTTCTGAGAGGAAACGCCTTCTGCAGGGCCGTGATGGTCCGGTTGACCGCACCGGCGCTGGCAAAGGGACCGAAGTAGTCGCCCTGCCGGCGCCGCGCCCCGCGATGCTTGACGATCTGCGGCCACCGGTGGTCGCGACGCAGCAGGATGTAGGGGAAGGACTTGTCGTCTCGCAGGACGACGTTGTAGCGCGGCTTGAGCTTCTTGATGAGGTTGGCTTCGAGAAGCAGTGCCTCGGCTTCCGTTGCGGTGGTGACCACTTCGATGGCCGCGGTGCCGGCGACCATCCTGTGGAGGCGCGGGTCGAGACGCCCCGGTTGCGCGTAGGTTGCAACCCGGTGTGCCAGGTTGCGCGCCTTGCCGACATAGAGAACCTCGCCTTCGGAGGAGAGCATGCGGTAGACACCGGGCCCTTCAGGCATGGTGGCCAACGATCTCCTGACGGCGTCGGCGCCGCTCTCTGCGGGGACCGCGTCAATCTGTTCGACCGCCGGTCCCTCGGTCTCCCCTGATGGTCGGATGTCCCTCGATGCCTTGGCCATCGCCGAAAAAGGCGGGGAGCCGCGCGGCCGCGGCTCCTCCGGCGTATCAGTCCGAGGGCTGCGGCACGATGCGCAGGTAGGGCTCGGGCGCCTTCCAGCCTCCGGGGAACCTCTCCTTCGCCTCGTCATCCTTGACGGCGGGGACGATGATGACGTCTTCGCCGCTTTGCCAGTTGGTCGGAGTGGCTCCCTTGTGGCCGACCGTCAGCTGGCAGGAATCGAGCGGGAGCAGGATCTCGTGGAAACTGCGCCCCGCCGTCGAGTCCTGTTCGAAGTCAGGAGCCGTACTGCCTGTCGATAGTGTCATGGTTTGCCATTGCTCCTTGCTGGATGATCCGGTCAGGGGCCCATGCCTGGAAGGGCGGCGGCCATTCCCTGGATCAAGGAATGTCATCCTGGCAGCCTCACCCTTGACACTTGGGTTTCCGCGCCCGGAAGTCAACCGTGCCGGCGCGTGGCGGCAGCGGGCTCCCGGCGTCAGAACAGGCCGGATATGCGGCCTTCGGAATCGACACCGATGTTGTCGGCGGCAGGTTTGCGCGGCAGTCCCGGCATGGTCATGACGGCGCCCGTGATGACGACAAGGAACTCGGCGCCGGCCGATACCCGGACCTCGCGCAGTGGAATGGTGAAGCCTTCGGGCGCCGCCTTCAGCGCCGGGTCGGTGGAAAAGCTGTACTGGGTCTTGGC
>JAJEBJ010000456.1 GCA_022822575.1 Alphaproteobacteria bacterium
TGTGGGAGATGGGGGTGGGCGAGTTGCGGGTGCCTCTCGACGACCTTGCCGATCCCGATACCGGCCGGCGCATGGCCGAACTCGCGGCGCTCGGCCACCGCTTTACAGCCTTCTCGTATGGCCTGCCCGTGGCAGGCGCGCGCGAGGCGCTTGTGGAACACGGCCATCATCTCGACTGCTGGGAGGTCATTGCTCCGGTCCTTGCCCTGCCCGAACTGCTTCCCGGAATCGCCGGGCTGAGCGGCGACGTGCCTGTCCTCTTCAACGCCTTTCGCCCGGAAAGCGGAATGTTCAGCTGCAGTCACGGCCTCGGAGTCGACGAGCGGGGGGTCGTGGAGAGCCTCCTCGCTCATGAAGGCGCTCGCCACATTCTCGACGGCGTGGTGTTCGGTGTTGACAGGAAGGAGTCTCCGGTGAAAGCCATCGAGGCCGCGCGTGGAAGTGTCGCGGGTCTGGGCGTCAAGGCCGTCGCGCATGTCCGGTTCAGCCGGCACACGCCGCCGGAGCGGGAGGAAGATGCAGGCTTCGACGCGAACCGCGTAGCCGAGTCCGTTACGGCGGCCATGTGCTTCGACAATGTTGCGGTGGTGCTCGACAACTTCACCGGCATCGATCGCGGATACCATTTCTGCGGAGGACTGGTCGATCGTCTCTACAATCCGCAGGCAGGCGCGCACATCGTGCGCAATCTCCACCGCATGCTGAAGGCCGGGTGCCAGGTGAATTCGCTCACGCAGAGACCGTCGATCACGATCATGGGTCTTGAGGGTGCGGCCCGGGCGTTGCTGCTTCCGTCACCCGGCATGCGCAATGTGCCTGTGCCGGAGGTCCAGGGAGTGGTGCGTGATCTCGTCACGAGCGATGCCGTATCGGGGCAGTTGGCGGGACCGGCCCTGGTTTTGGACTCGTGACGGCGACCACGATCGATCTAGCGAAAGCCGCCGCCGTCGCGCGGCGGGCGGCCGAGGCGCCCTCTTCGCACCTCCTCGAGATCGCGCGATCGGGATCGTTCCGGACGTCGCTCAAGAGCGACGGCAGCCCGCAGACATCGGCCGACACCATGGCTGAACGCCTGGTGCGCCAGACTCTCCTGGCGAATGACTATCCGGCCGGAGCAGCCGTCCTCGGGGAGGAGGAGGGCGAGATGGGGGAGGGCTCAGCGTGGCGCTGGGTCGTCGATCCCATCGACGGCACCATGGCCTTTGCCCGCGACATTCCCGTCTGGGGAACCCTGGTGGCCCTGCAGCGTGTCGAGACCGGATGTGTGGTGGCGGGCGCCATCAGGATCCCGGGTACGGATGAGACCTTCTGGGCCTGGCAGGGAGGTGGGGCCTGGCGCAACGGCGAGCGCATCCATGTTTCTGCCACCAGGGAACTCTCCCGGTCGACGGTGGCGGCTGGTCTCCTCGGGCAGTTCCGTACGAGTGGCGTCGAATGCCTTGTCGGTTCTCTTGTGGATGCGGTTGATGACCTGCGCATCTTCGGTGACGTTTTTGCCCATGTTGCGGCGGCACGAGGCGCCATCGACGCCGTCGTCGACCCCGATCTTGCCTTGTGGGACTTTGCCGCATCCCGCATTCTCATCGAGGAGGCTGGCGGTACCGTCCTCGTGCGCCACACGGGCCGTGGCCGGGGACACGATGTTCTGCTCGGTGCCCCGGCGATCGTTGACCGTCTTGCGCTGTTGCTCGAATTCTGAGAGAGGGCAGGATCCATTGGAGAGCGACGAAAGAAAGAAGCGGATTGGCGAAGCTGTCAACAGGGCCTTCTCCCAGGAGCGACGTGGCCGGTCCTCGGCAAGGAATCTCCTCCTTATCGTCGGGGTGCTCATTGTCGCCTTTGCCCTGCGCGAAACAGGACTCATCGGTGACACGCATCAGATCAACACCACGGTGACCGGCGACATGGCCGCCATGGTGGAGGACCTGCCGCAGGTCAACCGGCTTGGCAACGCCGAGGGCGAGACCGTTCTCTTTGTCTTTTCCGACTATCTCTGCAGCCACTGCCGTCGCCTGGCTTCCGCCCTCGATGACTTCCTGGAGGCGAACCCGCACACCCGGGTGGCTGTCATCGATCTTCCCAACGAGGCCGGACAGTCGCTGAGTGCGGCTCGCTATGCCCTTGCCGCCGGACTTCAGGGAGCGTGGCCTCCCTACCACCGGGCCTTGATGTATGCCGCAGTTCCGGTGGACGCCGCCGGTCTTGCCGGGGTCGGCGAGGCACTTGGACTCGATTCGGGCCGACTGACCGCCGACGCGGGATCTCAGACCATCGCGGACGCTCTTGCCGCCAACCGCGAACTCGCATCACAGCTCGGCATCGAGGATGTGCCGACCATTGTCATTGGCGACCAGATGATTGTCGGATTTGTCGATGCATCCAGTCTCAAGGACCTGGTCGCCATGTACGCCCAGCGATGACGGTTCGACCGAAACCCTGCAGGAAAGGACGTGAAGTCACCATGCTGAAAGTCGTTGTTGCAGCTGTTCTCCTGTTCACGTTGACGCCCGTGATAGCGGATGATCAGCCAATGACCAGGACCGAGGTCGAGACGATCATCGAGGACTATCTCACCCGCAACCCGGAGGCCGTCACCCGGGTGCTGGAAGCACTCATGGAAGACTACCTCGTGCGCAATCCGGAGGTCGTTATCCGGGCGCTGGAGGAGTGGGAACGCCTGCGCGAAGAACGAGAGGCGGATGCGGCGAGGCAGGCGATCGCCCGTTTTGACGACGACATTCATCGCGACCCCGAGACACCCTGGGGAGGTGATCCAAAGGGCGAGATCGTGATCGTCGAGTTCTTCGATTACCAGTGCGGCTATTGCCGTTTGAGTGCACCTGGTCTCTTCGCTGTCAGGGACACGGTTTCGGGCGTCAAGGTGATCTACAAGGAGTTTCCGATTCTGGGAGAGGACTCCGTTCGTGCCGCAAGGGCGGCCCTGGCGGCACGTGAGCAGGGACTCTACGAGGCCTACCATAGGGCCCTCATGTTGGAATGGGAGGACTACAGCGAGGCCGGTCTCATGGCGCTGGCGCAATCGGTGGGCCTCGACACAGGACGCCTGAGCGCAGACATGAACGACCCTGCCATCGATGCCTATCTCGAGCGGACCCACCAACTGGCCGGTGCCATCGGCATCAACGGCACGCCGGCGTTCATCATCAATGGCGATCTCTATCCCGGAGCCATCAGGCCCGGGGACTTCGAGACGATTCTCGGCATCGAATAGGTTCCGCCCGTGGTGCTCGCCGAATGAAGGGAATGCATGACCTTCAGGTGATGACATCCGTCCCAGAACCAGGCGTGTGGCCTTCGACATGCTTGCCGGAGTCCGTCAGCCACTGGTTCATGGCCCGCGGTTGGCAGCTCCGCCGTCATCAACTGGACACCCTTGCCGCGATGGCACAGGGGCTTTCATGCCTGGTCATCGCGCCAACCGGCGGTGGCAAGACCATGGCGGGGTTCCTCTATTCCCTGGTCGATCTTGCCACCTCCGGAGGCAACGGACTTCACACACTCTATGTGGCGCCACTCAAGGCACTTTGTGTCGACATGGCACGCAACCTCGGCGCCTTCATCGACGAAACCGGCATCGCTGCGCGGATCGAGACCCGCACTGGCGATACACCGCAAGCACGCCGCCGGCGGCAGCGCATCGACCCGCCCGACATCCTGCTCACCACACCTGAATCCGTCGCCCTGCTGGCGTCCTGGCCGGAAGCGGGCAGCATATTCGGCCATCTCCGGGTCGTCATTGTCGACGAAGTCCACGAATTGGCAGGGACAAAGCGGGGCGACCAGCTGGCGCTTGCCCTGACACGTCTTTCAGCACTTTCTCCGGGCTATCGCCGTATCGGTCTTTCCGCCACCGTGGCCGAACCAGCGAGTCTCAGGAGCTATCTCGATGATGGCGCCGGCGTCACCGTCATCAGGGCTGATGGCGGGGCCGCCCCGGATATCACCATCATGAAGACCGGTACCCACACTCCGCTTGCCGGTCATACCGCACGACATGCCGTTCCGGACATCTATCGCGCAATCCGTGACGTCGGAACCGCTCTTGTCTTCGTCAATACGCGCAGTCAGGCCGAGCGCGTGTTCCAGGATCTCTGGGAGATCAATGAAGACAACCTCGGAATCGCTCTTCACCACGGTTCCCTTGCTCGCGAGCAGAGGCTGAGAGTCGAGTCGGCGATGGCTGAAGGATCCTTGCGGGCCGTGGTGGCGACCTCGACACTCGATCTCGGTGTGGACTGGGGGGCAGTCGATCTTGTCGTCCAGATCGGTGCCCCGAAGGGCGTGGCCCGCATGCTCCAGCGCATTGGCCGGGCCCGTCACCGCATGGATGAACCATCCCGGGCGCTGCTGGTGCCGGCCAATCGTTTCGAACTCCTGGAATGCCAGGCGGTTCTCGACGCCATAGATGAGGGCATTCTGGACGGTGCTCCGCGGGAGCGTGGCGGTCTTGATGTTCTTGCCCAGCACGTCCTTGCAACAGCTGCCAGCGGACCCTTCGATCCCGATACCCTTTACCGCGACGTGATCAAGGCCCTTCCTTATGCGAACCTCGAACGTGGCCTGTTCGATCGCATTGTCGACTACGTCGCCACGGGCGGCTATGCCCTCGTTGCCTATGAGCGCTTCCGGCGCCTCGTGGCTTGTGATGATGGAACGTTACGCATTGCCAATGAGGAGACGGCACGGCGTTTTCGCATGAACGCCGGCACCATCGTCGAGGAAGCCAGGCTGAAGGTGAGGATGAAGAACGGCAAGGTGATCGGTGAGGTCGAGGAACACTTCGTGCTCGGCTTGTCTCCCGGCGAGACCTTCGCCTTTGCCGGTGAGGTGTGGGCGCTCGTCGGCATCAGGGAGACCGACGCGATTGTCACGAGGGCGCGTGGTGGCGAACCGCGTGTGCCGATCTACGGGGGCGGTTCCTTTCCTCCCACCACCAACGTTGCCGGATTTCTCAGAAAGATCCTGGCGGAGCCGGCTCGGCGCACTGTCCTCCCTGATGACGTGAGGGAATGGCTTGACGCCCAGACGGAATGCTCGGCCCTGCCCGGAGCCGATGATCTCCTCGTCGAGATCTTCCCTCGAGCGGGCAAGGTGTTTCTTGTCGTCTACCCTTTCGAGGGGAGGCCCGCCCACCAGACACTGGGCATGCTGATGACAAGGCGCATGGAGCGTATGGGCGCCGGACCTCTGGGGTTTGTGGCCAATGACTATGCTCTTGCCATCTGGAGTCTCCGGAGAGTCGGGGACATCGCGGCCCTCGTTGATGAATCGCTCCTGCTGGAGGATCTCGACGACTGGCTCGCCGAGTCCAGTCTCCTGAAGCGATCCTTCCTGAAGGTGGCGACGGTAGCCGGCCTCATCGAGCGTCAGCATCCCGGTTATCGAAAGACCGGGCGCCAGGTCACGTTCTCCACCGACCTCATCTATGACGTGCTGCGTCGCCACGAGCCCAACCATGTCCTCCTCGAGGCAGCACGAAAGGAAGCCATGGAGACGCTTCTAGAAACCCGCCGCCTTGAGGACATGCTGGTGAGAGTGAAGGGACGCATAATTCAGCGCGACCTTGACATGGTCTCGCCTCTCGCTCTCCCGGTCATGCTGGAGGTCGGACGCCAGACGGTGGCCTCCTCGGCTCTTGACGATCTCATCGAAGCATTTGGCGGTGATCCGTGATCGTCAACGGCACGGTGTTGCAGCCGGATCCGGCCGGAGTCCTCCACTGGGCCGACGCGCGCCTGCTTGCGGTCGCCGATCTTCATCTGGGCAAAGGGAAGGCCTTCGCCCGTCACGGATCGCTGCTGCCTCCCCATGACACGAATGCCACCATCCGGCGCTTGGCAGCCGCCATCGCCCGATTTGAGCCAGAGTGCGTCGTCTGTCTCGGCGACAGCTTTCATGATCGCGAAACTGTCTGCGGCCTGGACCAGACCTCCCTCGAGGCACTGGAGGATCTGGCGTGTGGGCGCGACTGGATCTGGATTGCCGGTAACCACGACCCGGCGCCACCCGCCATGCTCTCCGGGCGTGCCATGGAGACCTTCAGGAGGGGCAGACTGACATTCCGCCACGAACCGTCATGCGCTATGGTGGCAGGCGAGGTCTCGGGTCACCTCCATCCTTCGGCTGTCATTGCCCCGAAGGGGACGAGAATTCGACGCCGCTGTTTTGCCAGCGACGGGAGACGGGTCATCCTGCCGGCCTTTGGCGCCTTTGCGGGTGGACTTGATGTTCACGAGAGGGCTTTTGCCGGATTGTTCCCGGCGGGTTTCGACGTTTGGCTTGTCGGGGGCAGGGAAGTGCGGCGCATCCCCGGTGATCGTCTGGTCCGGCCCGCATGGATTGAACGTGACCGGTGAGGAGATGCGGCACATGACCAACGCGCAACCACATCCACCTGACCAGCCCCGACGCAGGATATGGGTGCGACTGCGGGCCTACTTCATCACCGGCATCATCGTTGTGGCGCCTCTGGCCCTGACGGTCTATCTCGTCACGGTCATCGTCGGATTCATTGACGAGAATGTGCTGCCGCTGCTGGGCGAAACCTGGAATCCGGAGAATTACCTGCCTTTTGCCGTGCCGGGCATCGGGGTTGTCATCTTCGTGGTCGCCATCACCTTCATCGGCTGGCTGGCCACCGGACTGATCGGCCGCACCGTGGTCAGCATGGGAGAACGGCTGCTCGAACGCATGCCGGTGGTCCGTTCGGTCTATTCGGTGTTCAAGCAGATCTTTGAAACGGTCTTTTCGCACGATTCCAGAGCCTTTCGCGACGTCGTGCTGATCTCGTGGCCACGCCCGGGATGTTGGGCGGTCGGCTTCGCCACCGGGTCCACGAAGGGTGAGGTGCGCGACGCCATCGGCGACGATGTGGTCAACGTCTTCCTGCCGACAACGCCCAATCCGACGTCAGGCTACCTCCTCTTTCTTCCCAAAAAGGACGTGATCTTTCTCGACATGACAGTCGAACAGGGCATCAAACTGGTGATTTCTGGTGGCGTTGTGACTCCCGAGATGGCGTCCGCCAACACCCGTTGATCAGATTTCGCTCCAAGGAACACGATCAAGGGTCTCGATGGTGTGAGCCGCGATTCCGACCATGTCAGCCCTGGAAAGCGGGGCAAGCCGACAATCAGCCATGTCGTACGCGACAACGTTGCTTCGCCCCGGATCACACTTCCTTTACCGTCTTGTCGCTCCCGCCGCTTGCCGGTCTCTCCTCAACAACTTTCTTCAAGTCATGGATTTCGTCTTTCCGTCCTGGCCGCGGTGGATCACGTCACGTTGGTGTTCGCTGCCATTGCCGTAATCGCCACTGCGAAGCGGACCTTGATCTCCCGTTTCTGATGACCTGTCACGGCGATGCTCTTCTTGAGCAGCGCCATACTGGTCTCCGTGACGGCTGGAATGTATGCGATTCACCTGATTTGTCGAAACGTGCAGACATCACGTTGATCAGACTGAATCTCCATGGAAATGGATGCGAGGCGGATCTTTCACGTCAAAGAACGAGACGAAGCTCATCACGTTTCGCCACTGGCGATTCTGCTTTGCAGAGAGTCGTTGTTTGTCTGGACCTGCGGTTGGTGAACATCAACCGGATGCGAGGAACCTGACGGCCTCCTGTCGCTCGAAGAGGTGGAGGAGGATGGAGAGGGCACGACCTCGTTCGCTCTTCAGGCCGGGATCGCGGGCAAGAATGAGCCTGGCGTCGTCGTGGGCGGCCTGGAGAAAGCGTGTGGCAGCATGCTGGTCTGTCAGACGGAATCTGGGCAGGCCGCTTTGCCTTGCACCGAGCAGTTCGCCTCCTCCTCTCAGGCGCAAATCCTCCTCGGCGATCTCGAAACCGTCGTTGCTGTGCCTGAGGATCTCGAGGCGCCTGCGCGCTGTATCATTGAGGGGAGGGGCATAGAGTAGCAGGCACGATGACGGGACGCTGCTGCGCCCGACCCGGCCGCGGAGTTGGTGCAGCTGGGCGAGACCGAAGCGCTCGGCATGTTCGATGACCATGATGGTGGCCTGCGCCACGTCGAGACCAACCTCGACCGCTGTCGTCGCCACGAGGACGGCAATGGCGCCGCTTGCGAATCCCTCCAGGACGTCGTCCTTGTCGGCGGTGCTCATGCGTCCGTGAACGAGTCCGACGCGCTCTCCGAAAACCCGCTTGAGATGGCGAAACCGGTCTTCGGCAGCGACCATGTCGCCTGATTCGCTCCGTTCGATGACAGGGCAGATCCAGTAGGCCCGACCGCCACGCCCGATGGCGCGACCAAGGGCTGTCACCACGTCGTCGAGGCGTCCGGTCGGCATGGCGCGTGTGGTGACCTCCTGGCGTCCTGGTAGGCGTTCGTCAAGGCGCGTGACGTCGAGCCCGCCATAACCTGTCATCTGCAGGGTTCGCGGTATCGGCGTGGCGGTCATGACAAGTGTGTCGACGGAGTGTCCCTTGGCTGCCAGGGCAATGCGCTGGTGAACGCCGAAACGATGCTGTTCGTCAACGACGATGAGCGCCAGGTCATGGAATGCAGTGCCTTCGGAGAACAGGGCGTGGGTGCCGACGATCAGGCCTGACGTCCCGTTGGCGATTTCCCGAAGACTGGCATCGCGCTTGGTTCCCCGGTCACGGCCAGTGACGAGAACAACGTCGACGCCGGTGTCGCGTGTAAGATCGGCGATGGTGCGATAGTGCTGTCTGGCGAGGAGTTCCGTGGGAGCGATCAATGCGGCCTGAAAACCGGCCTCCACCGCCGCCAGCATGGCCTGCACGGCCACCAGTGTCTTGCCGCTTCCCACATCACCCTGCAGGAGACGCAGCATGGGAAAGGGGGCCTCCATGTCGAGAATGATGTCGCGGATTGCGTTGACCTGTGCCTGCGTCATGCGGAAGGGAAGCGAGTGCGTCACTGTCGTGCGAAGACTGCCGTCGCCTCTGAGCGAGCGGCCAGGCGTTGACCGCCGTCCGGCTCTCACCAGGGCCAGAGCAAGCTGGTTGCCGAGGAGTTCGTCGAATGCGAGGCGATCACGCGCACCCGGGTCTCCGGCGAGTTCATCGAGATCCCGGGGTTGGTGAATACGTCTGAGCGCCTCAGGCCACGATGGCCAGCCGTTCTGCTCCAGCCATGCCGGGTCCTGCCACTCGGGCAGTTCCGGGGCGCGTTCCAGTGCCAGAGAGACGATTCGTCGCATGGTTGGCGCAGCGAGACCCTCCACGAGGGAGTAGACCGGTTCCATGTGCGACAGACTGTCGGTGTCATCTGGTTCCGCAACGTGGTCGGGATGGACCATCTGCAAGCGGTCGGCGAATTGTTCGAGCCGACCACTCACCAGCTTCCTTGAACCGATGGGGAGGAGCTTCGTGAGCCACGGTTCACGGGCCCGGAAGTAGA